>SKMI01000210.1 GCA_007121115.1 Paracoccaceae bacterium
CCCGGCACCCTTCGCGGGCGCTGCCCGGCGCGGGCGCCGGGCGGTGGCGCTGTCGACGGGTCATTCCTCCTGCGCCCGCTCGGCGCCCGCGCGGATGGCGGCGCGCAGTTTGCGCTCCAGCGCCTCCTGCCGGGGCTTGGGGTGCAGCTTCAGCCCGAACATGTCCTTGACGTAGAAGGTATCGACCACCTGCGCGCCATAGGTCGCGATCACCGCGCTGGCGATGTAGATGTTGTTTTCGGCCAGCGTCCGGGTCAGATCATAAAGCAGGCCGGGGCGGTCGCGGGTGTCCACCTCGATGATGGTGTAGGTATCCGAGCCTTCGTTGTCGAAGCTGATGTTGGTGGGAATGTTGAAGCGGCGTTCGCGCTTGCGGATGCGGTCGCGCCCTTCGAGTTCCTTGCGCGGCCGCACCTCGCCCGCGAAGGTGCGTTCGATCGTCTTGCGCAGGCGGGGCAGACGCGATTCCTCGTAAGGGTGCCCCTCGCTGTCCTGGATCCAGAAGGCGGCGGTGGCGTAGCCGTCCTTGGAGGTGTAGGTGCGCGCATCGACGATATTCGCCCCCACCAGCGCCAGCGCCCCGGCCAGCCGGGCAAAGACTCCCGGGTGATCGCTCAGCGCGAAGCAGGCGCGGGTGGCATCGCGCGCCGGATCAGGGTGCAGGTCGATGCGGATTTCATTGTCGCCGATCCCGAGCAAGAGCTTCGCAAGTGCGACATGGGTGTTGGTGGCCATGCCTTGCCAGTAGGGGCCGTAATGCCGTGCAGTCTCAGTGCGCAGATCGCCGCGGGACCAGTCCGGAAGCGCCTCGCGCAGGGCGCGCTTGGCCTCGCCTTCGCGCTTTTCGCGATTGAGCGCCTCCAGCCCGGTTTCCAGCGCCTCGGCAGTGTCGCGGTAAAGCTGGCGCAGCAGCATGGCCTTCCAGTTGTTCCAGGTGCCGGGGCCGACGCCGCGGATATCGCAAACGGTCAGTACCGTCAGCAGGTCCAGCCGCTTGCGCGTCTTCACCGCCCTCGCGAAATCGCGCACCGTGCGCGGGTCCGAGATGTCGCGCTTCTGCGCGGTGTCCGACATCAGCAGGTGATAGCGGACCAGCCATTCCACGGTTTCCGCATCCTCGGCACTCAGCCCGAAGCGGGGCGTCACGCGCCGGGCGATCTGGGCGCCGACGATGGAGTGATCCTCGGGCAGGCCCTTGCCCACGTCATGCAGCAGCAGCGCCAGATAGAGCACCCGGCGGTTCACGCCTTCCTTCAATATGCGCGAGGCGATGGGCAGTTCCTCGACCAGTTCC
Source organism: Paracoccaceae bacterium (assembly GCA_007121115.1). GTDB lineage: Bacteria > Pseudomonadota > Alphaproteobacteria > Rhodobacterales > Rhodobacteraceae > Rhabdonatronobacter. The sequence goes on from SKMI01000210.1 coordinate 1,295, forward strand.
TCGCGTTCGATCTGCGCCAGCGTGCTGATGCACTGGATGATGTGTTCGTCCACCGTGTAGTGGTGGTAGACGTTGAACTGCATCATCGCCACAATACGCTCGAATTCGGGGATGAAGGCGCCCAGCACGCCAAGCTCGTTCATCCGGCGCAGCGCGCGTTCGGGGTTGCCGTTTTTCAGCAGCAGGTTCAGGAACAGCCGGTTGGCCCGGCGCGAGCGGCGCAGCTTGTCGTCGATCCGATGCAGGTTGGCGGCGATCAGGCGCATGGCATCGGGGTGGAGCAGATGCCCGGTGCGCAGGCCTTCGGCAAAGATGCGCAGGATGTTGATGGGGGCGTCCAGCGCGGTCGCCGGATCGGCAAAGATGATGCGGTTGTTTTCAATGGCGAAGCCTTCGGCCAGCTTGCGCCGCCGCCGGAACAGGCCGCGCAGGAGCGGCTCGCGCTTGACGTGGCGCGCTTCCAGCCCGGTCAGGAAGATGCGGGTCAGGTCCCCCACCTGGGTCGCGTGGCGGAAATAGGCCTGCATGAAATGTTCCACCGCGCGCCGTCCGCCGTGATCGGTGAAACCCATGCGCTCGGCCACCTCGACCTGCAGATCGAAGGTCAGCTGCTCCACGGGGCGGCGGCTGAGGTGGTGCATGTGGCAGCGCGTCGCCCAGAGGAAGGTCTCGGCTTCGTGGAAGGCGCGGTATTCCTCGGCCCGGAAAAAGCCCAGGTCCACCAGTTCGGCGGCCTGTTCGACCCGGTGGATGTATTTGGCAATCCAATAGAGCGTCTGCAGGTCGCGCAGGCCGCCCTTGCCCTCCTTGACGTTGGGTTCGAGGATGTAGCGCTGGTTGCCCTGCTTGGCATGGCGCACCGAACGTTCGGCCAGCTTCGCCTCGATGAAGTCGCGCTCCGAGCGGTGGAACAGCCCGCTCCAGAGCTTTTCGTGCAGTTCATCTGCCAGCGGTTTGTTGCCGAACAGGAAACGGTGTTCCAGGAGCGCAGTGCGGATGGTGTAATCCTCGCGCCCCAGCCGCAGGCAGTCGCTCACCGTGCGGCTGGCGTGGCCGACCTTGAGCTTCAGATCCCACAGGATGTAGAGGGTCGATTCGATCACGTTCTCGACCCGCCCGGTGACCTTCCACGGGCACAGGAAAAGCAGGTCCACGTCCGAATGCGGCGCCATTTCGGCGCGTCCGTAGCCGCCCACCGCCAGCACGGCGATACGCTCCGCCTCGGATGGGGTGGGGTTGGGGTGCAGGTGGTTCTGCGCCACCCGCAGGGCCGAGGTGACCACCAGATCGGTCAGCCAGGTCTGCGCGGCGACAAAGGCGCGGGCTTCCAGCGGCCGGGCCCGCAAGGCGCGCTCCAGTTGGTCATTGCCCCGGCGCAGGACTTCGGTCAGCACCCGGACCACACCGGCACGCCGCGCGCGCGTGTCGCCCCCGGCCTGCACCGCGGCCAGGAGTTCGGGTTCCATCGCCTCCGTATCGGCGATGTCCCGCGCCGGGCAGATCAGGCTGTCATCACGAGCCGGCGGCGGCGGAAAGCAGGTTTCGGCCAGCGCCAGCGCAGAAGCGATCCCTGTGGCGCCCCCTTCAGCGCCGCTGCCGGGCAGTGGCTCAGAAGCCGGTTCCGGCAAAGCTTCTCGGGGCTGGGGCAATGACGACAACTTCCTGGTCCTCGATCCTGGCGACGGCAAGGCCGCGTTCGTTGGTCCCGTCCGCGCGCAGGCGGAAAACGCCGTTCACCCCGGCAAAGCCCGAGGCCTGGGTCAGCGCCTCGCGCGAGAACGCGTCCGAGCGCCCGCTGCCCAGAAGCGCACCGATGGCGGCCACCCCGTCATAGCCCAGTGCGGCGATCGGGTGCGGCGCGTTGCCGTTGGCGGCGGTGAAACGCGCTTCGAACTGGCGCATCAGGGCCGGGTCGGGCAGGGCGAACCAGCCGCCCTGCAACCCGTCCAGTTGAAGGGTTTCAGGCGGGATGTCCCAGCGCGCCAGCCCCATGAACTGATAATCCGACGGGCCCACCCGGTTCTCGGGCAGCAGTTGCGCCAGCAGCGGCAACGCCCCGGCCGAGTTGGCGGTGAAGAACAACGATTGTGCGCCCGAGGACCGGACCATCGAGCCGATGGACGGCAGCGCGTCCACGACGCCCTGCTGCGAGAACGAATAATCCTGCGTGCCGACGATGCTGGCGTTGGTGCGCGCCGCGGCGCGCTGGATCGCGCGTTTGGCGACCTCGCCTTCGGAGGTGCGCTCGGACACCACCGCCACGCGGCCCTTGCCCTCCTGCGCGGCGTGCGCCAGCAGGCGCTGGGCGGTGTTCTCGAAGGTGTGACCCAGCACGAAGACATTGCCGCCCGCCACATCGGTGTTGTTGGAGAAACTCAGCACGTTCACGTTGCGCGGCGCCACGGCCTGGCCCACGGCGGTGGCGGACTGGCTGAACACGGGGCCAAGGATGATGCGGGCCCCGTCATCGACGGCGCGGGAGGCTTCGGATGCGGCGCGCGCGGCGTCGCCCGCGGTCTGATAGACGCGCAGGTCGACCTGCACACCCTGCAGGTCAGCCACCGCCATGCGCGCAGCGGCTTCCAGGTCACGCGCAATCGTGTTGCGCCCGCTGTCGGATGATCCGCCGGGCACCAGCAGCGCCACCTGCACCGGGCGGTCCGTGTCCACGCGGGTGGAGGGTCCGGTCAATTGCAACGCGCCGGGGTCGCAGGCCGCCAGCGCCAGCACCGCGCCCGCGGCCAGCACGGGCCGCGGCGTGCCCAGGGCGCCGTGTGGCACCCCTGCCACCGCCGACCCGCCGAACCACGGCAGGGGCAGGCGGCACGTCAGACGACGCAGACGGCTGAGCAGGGTTGAAAACATGACACACTCCCGGCTTGCAACAGGTCGGATCGACGGCGACACTACGCATTCGCCCAGATGAAGTAAACTTTCGAGTGGACCCGATGGCATGAGCGCAGATCAGGATGACCATGCCGCCCCGATGGTTCCGGGATCGCTGCAGGTCGGCGCGCAACCAGTGGCGCCCGGGCTGCACCTGATCGCCACGCCGATCGGCGCGGCGCGGGACATCACCTTGCGCGCGCTGGATTTGCTGGCCGGGGCCGATGTGCTGGTGGCCGAGGATACGCGCAGCCTGCGCCACCTTATGCAGATGCACGGGATTGCGCCCGGCGACCGGCCCGTGCTGGCCTATCACGACCATAACGGCCCGCGCATGCGCCCCCGCCTGCTGGCCGCGCTGGCCGAGGGCAAGTCGGTTGTCTATGCCTCGGAAGCGGGCACTCCGCTGGTGGCAGACCCCGGGTTTCAGCTTGTGCGCGCGGCGGTGGCTGACGGCCACCCGGTGCTCGCCGCGCCGGGACCGTCTGCGGTGCTGGCGGCGCTGGTGGTTTCGGGCCTGCCGAGCGACCGGTTCTGCTTCCTGGGCTTTCCGCCCGCGCAGGGCGGAGCGCGGGCGAAGTTCCTGGCCGAGGCCGCAACGATCCCGGCCACGCTGATGATCTACGAATCGCCGCACAGGATTCACCGATTGTTAGATGAATTGCGCGACCATGTTGGGGGTGAGCGGTCGGTGGCCCTGTGCCGGGAATTGACCAAACGGTTCGAGGAAGTGCTGCGCCAGCCGCTCGGCGATCTGATTTCGACCGTGGCGGGGCGCGATCTGAAAGGGGAAATCGTGCTGGTGATCGACCGGGCGGGGATGGCGCAGGTTTCTGACGCCGACATGGACGCCGCGTTGCGCCAGGCCATGGCCGCACAGCCGTTGAAGGCGGCGGTAGCCGAGGTTGCGCAGGCCCTCGGTCTGCGCCGCCGGGATGTCTATCAGGCCGCATTGCGGCTGAAGGGGGAAGAATGAGCGGGCTTGCATCCTATCGGGCCGGGTTGGCCGCCGAAGACAGCGTGGCCGCGCATTACATGCGCAAGGGGCTGGCGCTGGTCGCACGGCGCTGGCGCGGGCAGGGCGGGGAGATCGATCTGGTGCTGCGCGATGGCGACACGCTTGTGTTCGTGGAGGTCAAGAAGAGCCGCAGCTTCGCCCGTGCGCTGGAGCGCGTGACGCCGCGGCAGGTGGCCCGTATCTTCGATGCGGCGGGGGAGTTTCTGGCCGGTGAGCCAAGAGCGCTGGACACCGACACCCGTTTCGATGTGGCCATGGTGGCGGCATCCGGCGAGGTCCGCATCCTGCACAACGCCTTTGGCCCCTGAGCCGCTACGCTGCCGCCATTCTTGACCCTTCCCTGCCGCCGGGATGATTGCATCCGCTGGCCGGAGCGTGCATCACAAGCCGCGACGGCCTGCGCATGCAGGCCATGCCAGCGCCGGAGCACAGCATGGGCCTGAAGATCGCCTTTCAGATGGATCATATCGGTGGTGTCGATATCTACGCCGACAGCACCTTTCGCCTGGCCGAGGAGGCGCAGGCGCGTGGACACGAACTCTTCCACTACACGCCCGATCACCTGCGGTTCATGAATGGCCGGGTCAGCGCCTGGGGGCAGCCGCTGCAGGTGCAGCGCGTGAAGGGCGCACATGCCACGCTCGGGGACGCGCGCGAACAGGATCTGGCCGAGATGGATGTGGTCTGGCTGCGCCAGGACCCGCCCTTCGACATGGGTTACATCACCTCCACGCATCTGCTGGACATGATCCACCCCGGCACGCTGGTGGTGAATGACCCGTTCTGGGTCCGCAACTACCCGGAAAAGCTGCTGGTCCTGCAATTCGCGGACCTGACCCCGCCGACCATGGTCGCGCGCGATCTGGCCGCGCTGCGGGCGTTCAAGGCGGAACACGGCGACATCATCCTCAAGCCGCTTTATGGCAATGGCGGCGCGGGGGTGTTCCGGCTGGACCCGAACGACCGCAACCTCGCCTCGCTGCATGAGGTGTTCACCGGCTTCTCGCGTGAGCCGCTGATCGCGCAGAAGTTCCTTCCGGCGGTGGAAAAGGGCGACAAGCGCGTGATCCTGGTGGACGGTGAACCCGTGGGTGCCATCAACCGTATCCCGGCGGCGGGCGAGACGCGGTCGAACATGCATGTCGGTGGCCGCCCCGCCAAAGTGGCGTTGACCGACCGCGACCGGGAGATCTGCGCGGCCATCGGCCCGCTCTTGCGCGAAAAGGGGCAGATTTTCGTCGGCATCGATATCATCGGCGACTGGCTGACCGAGATCAACGTGACCTCTCCCACCGGCATCCAGGAGCTGGAGCGCTTTGACGGCATCAATGTCGCCGCCCGGATCTGGGAGGCGATCGAGGCCCGGCGCGCAGGCGCATGAGTTGGCAGCTCAAGGCGCTGCGTGTCTTTCTGCGCCTGGGCGTCAAGCGCTCGCTGCGCCGCCAGCGCGACAGTTACAGCGCCCGGCGCTCCTTTGCCTTCGGCGCGTGGCTGAATGCGCGTGGACGCCCGTGGCAGAGTTTTAAGGCCGACACGATTGGCCCCTGCCCGGCGCTGTGGACCGGCCCGGCCGACAGCGACGGCCCGGTGATCCTGTATTTCCACGGTGGCGGCTATGTCACCGGCAGCCCGCGGACCCATGCGCCGCTGGCGCGGTATCTGGCGCGGCGGACCGAGGCGCCGGTCTGCCTACCGCGATACCGGCTGGCGCCGGAGCATCCGTTTCCGGCGGCCTTCGAGGATGCGGTCGGCGCGTGGGAGGCGCTGATCGCACGCGGACATGACCCGGCGCAAGTTGCGCTGGGGGGTGATTCGGCGGGCGGCGGACTGGCGCTGGCGCTGCTGGCGCATCTGTGTGCCACCGGTCAGGCGAAGCCAGCGGCGGTCTTTGCCTTCTCGCCCTTCACCGACCTGACCTTGTCCGGCGCCTCGCTGCGGGAAAATGCGCGTTCGGAAATCCTGCTCCCAGCGGAGCGTCTGGAGAAACTGCGCGCGCGTATCCTGCAGGGCGCCGACCCTTCCAACCCGCGCATTTCGCCCCTGTTCGGGGATTTCACCGACGCGCCGCCGGTGTTCCTGCAGGTGGCGCGCACCGAGATCCTGCGCGACGACGCGCTGCGCATGGCCGAGGCCCTGCGCGCGCAAGGTGTCGAGGTGCGCTGCGATGTCTGGGGCAACCTGCCGCATGTCTGGCAGTTCTTTCCCGGCTGGCTGCCCGAGGCGCGGCGGGCGCTGGATCAGGTGGCGGCCTTCCTGCGCGCCCGGATTGCGGAAGGCGGCGACGCGCCGCCAGCGACGGAGCCGCGGGCGAGGGCCGGATCGGACGGCCCCTGACGGTCCGAAAACCCTCGTTCCTTGTGGCCATCCATGCCACCATGACGGTGGCAGACAGGGACGCAAGGAGGGCGCGGACAATGGTTCGGATCACGGTGGGCGGCGCGGGGCAGACGGTGATTTCCACCTTCGAGACCAGCCCCGGCGATTGCGCGACACTGCTGGAAATGGTGCAGGCCGCGTATCACGAGTTCATCCGGCATCAGCCGGGGTTTCTGGACGCGGCGCTGCATGTCAATGACGCCCGAACCCGGCTGGCCATCTATTCGCGCTGGGCGCAACGCGCGGATTTTCAGGCGATGCTGCGCAGCGACGAGATGCAGCAGCGGCATCGGGCTTTCGCCAACCATTGCACCCGGTACGAACCGGTGCTCTACGAGGTTTCGGCCACCTTCACCCCGGCATAGGCGCCCCGGCATAGGTGACGGGGATCACATGCAGGCCACCCGCCGTGTTCACGGCGGGTGCCATGGTCATTCAAGGCATTGAAGCAGTCGACAGATCGCCGGGCGTCACGCCGCGGTCGAGAGCAGCGCGCGGGCCTCTTGCGGCTTGAGGATCATGCGGGCGCTGCGGAAGCCGCGCCGACCTTCGGCGGTGGACAGTTGCGGGAACAGCAACTCCACCTCGGCACGCTGGGCCGCGTCCAGACCACCCATGGCCCTGTCTGCGGGCTGGAAGCTTTCGCTCCAGGCACCATCGGCGCGCACGATCTGGTGGCTGTCGAACATGATGTGCACATAGGTCACCGTCGCCGTGTCGCGCGTGATCCCGGGCAGACCGACCATGTTCACCGCAGGGACCAGCACCTCGCGTTCGCCGAACATCAGTTCGGCACGCGGTCCGGTGACCAGCATGCGGTGCTGCGGCGAGACGCGCATGGCGCGTTCCGGCAGGCCGTTGCCCAACGCGCCCTCTGCGATCAACACCGGCGCCATGTCCTCAATGGCGGCCATTTCGGCCTCGGTCACGCGGCGCTGTCCGCACCAGGCCAGCGGCAGGAAACCGTTGTCCCGCGTCAGCACCATGTCGCCGGGGCGCAGATCCTCGACCGCGACGGCGCCGTCCTTCGTGTCGATCATCGTCCCGGCCGTGAAGCAGACGATATCGATCCCGCCCTCGCTGAGCTTGCTTTCATCGCTGCCGTCATCCCCAAGGGTGGTGGAAATCCCGGCGGCTTCGGTCGGATCGCTGTCCACCAGGATGCTATTGATCGGGTCGCCGGTCCAGTCATCGCTGCGCAGGAGCGAGTTGCTGGGCGCCAGAAGGTTGAGCGGCGTGCCTTCCGGGTCCTCGGGGTTGATCAGGGTGATGCCCAGAACCTGGCCCTGCAATGTCGCTTCTTCGTCGGTTTCCACGTTGAGCGTGGTCACCGCGCCCCAGAAATTGAAGACACTGTCGAGCGTGTATTCGATACCGTCGATCGTCACCGAGGAGCCCAGGCCGATGGCCTCGCCGTCGATGTTGCCGGTGAAGGTCAGGTCGTTGATCACCTCGACGAAATCGCCGTTGTCGAAGGCATAGGACGTGTCCCGGCTTTCGGTGGTCACGCCCGGCGCCGTGGGGTCGAGCACGATCGCGCCGTTGATTGTCACACTCATGATTACGTCCTCTCGTTCCGGATGGCTTGCGGAAACTACGCCGATCGGGGCGTTGGCCGCGCCAACTGCCCCGCAAATCTCTACGTGACATCACGCCATCAGTTTCACCGCACCACGGTTCCTTTTATCACAACATCCGTTTTCGATGCCCGGCCACGGTGTTCGAAATATGGCGTGGGTTTGAAAAAAACTGTTTCTGCCCAGGAAACCACCCGCGCCAGCAGGGCATGTTTCCGCCATGGGTTGATCGGTGTGCGCCGCTTACAATCTGGACGAGATGACGCCCGTATTGAAACCGCCCATGCGCAACTCGCCGAACAGGCGCTGGTATTCGATCTTCGGGCACCGATTCTCGATCACGTCGATGCTGCGGGTGCGGGCCTTTTCTGCCGCCTCGGCGTGCTGGACGCCGATCTGCATCCAGACGGTGCGCAGGGCGGGCAGATGGTCAAGGGCGGCATCGACGATGGGGGGGACCTGCTCTGGGCGGCGGAAGATGTCGACCATGTCGGTTTCGGGCGGGCAGTCGGAAATGTCGGCGCGCGCGGTCTCGCCGAACAGGGTCTGCCCGGCCAGCCCGGGGTTCACCGGGATCACGCGAAACCCCTTCAGCCGCAGGTAGCGCGCCACGAAATAGCTGGGCCGGACGGGATTGGCGGAAACGCCTACCACGGCGATGACGCGCGTGCGGGTGAGAATGTCCTTGATCTGGCGGTCGGTCGGTTGGGTCATGCGGCGGGCCTGTGCCGGGGGTGTTGTGGACCAGCGAAAGGGGCGCTCCCGCCCGAAGCGCGCCGGATTGAAAATCCGGCGGCTGCGGTTGGGCCGGGCGGCGCGGGCAGGCCCGCGCCGCCGCAGCGCGCTATGGGAGCGGGGCGCAGAAGGTCACGGCGCATTCAGCACCCCTGCGCATTGGTTTGGCAGGTCGGCCATGGTGAACTCGCGCGGGTGGCGTCGGCGGGGTGGCGCGGGTTCGGTGCGTTGGCGCCGGGGCGGGTCCAGGAAATCGGTCACCCACCATTGCAGCGTGTCATCGCAGCCGTTCCCACCATTGGACAGCTCGGCCACGGTCGGCGTCTGGGTCTCGCAGCCGGGGGAGTCGGCGGGGCAGCGCAGGCGCACGTGGAAGTGGTAGTTGTGGCCGACGGCGGGGCGGATGCGTTGCAGCCAGGGCGTGTCGGCGCGGGTGGCGGTGCGGCACATCTCGATCTTCACGGCGGCGGCAACAAAGATGCGGTCCACCCGCGGGTCCGAGGCGGCGGCGCGCAGCAGGGCGTGGTGCTGCGGGGTCCAGTGGGAGGTGACGCTGCGCTGATCGGCGCTGCGCACCGAGATCGAGCTGATCGCTTCACGCTCGGCCCGCGACAGGTCCAGCCGGTGCGGCGGGCGCATCCAGATGTCGATGTCGAGCCCGATCTGGTGGCTGGCATGCCCCGAGGTCATGGGCCCCCCGCGCGGCTGGCTGATATCGCCCACGTAGAGCCCTTGCCAGCCGATGCGCCGGGCTTCGCGGCTCAGGTCCTGGACATAGGCGATGGCCTCGGGGTGGCCCCAGTTGCGGTTGCGCGACAGGCGCATGGCCTGCCATGTCGGCCCGGTTTCCGGCAGGCGCACCAGCCCCGCCGCACAGCCGCGCGCGTAGGAGCCGATGGCCGCCGGCGCCTGCAGTGACGGCTGGTCATGGGCGCCGAACAACTGATTGGCCAGCGACTGCGCCGCCGCCGGTATGGGCAGGGCGAGCAGCAGCGCGGCGATCAGGGCGCGGGGTGCGGGACGGATCGGAATTCCGGTTCTCCTTCGGGTTTGACCCAGAGTAGCAGCACCAGCCCCAGCACGAAAAGCCCGATCAGCGGCGTGACCCCCAGCCGCTGGCTTTCAGTGAGTGTGGTGGCCAGCGCGATCAGCCCCGGCGCAACGAAGCTGAGCACCTTGCCCGAGAGCGCGTAAAGCCCGAAGCCTTCGGTCATGCGCTCGGGGTTGGCCTGCCGCACCAGCATGGTGCGCGAGGCCGCCTGCAGCGAGCCGCCGCCCACACCGATCAGCGCGCCGCAGAGGTAGAAGGTGATATCGGGCAAGGTGGATCCGGGCGCCACGGGCATGAACAGCACCATGGTCCGGTCGGTGCCGACGATGATCGTACAGACCGCGATCAGCAGCAGGATCGCCGCCACGATCACCGGCTTCGGCCCCAGCCGCGAATCGAACTTGCCGCCGACCCAGCAGCCCAGCGCCCCTACCGCCGCCGCGATGATCCCGAAAACGCCGATCTGGACGATGGACCAGCCCAGCACCCCCGCCGCATAGATGCCGCCAAAGGCATAGATGCCGTTCAGCCCGTCTCGGTAGATCATCGAGGAGCCGAGATAGGCGAAAAGGCTCTTGCGCCCCGGCAGGGCCTTGAGGGTCGTCTTCAGCTCGGCCAGCCCCCGCCGGACCGCGCCGCGCGCCTGTTGCGGGGTGGGCGGTTCGTGCACCCAGAGGAAGAAGGGGATGACGAAGACGACATACCACAGCGCCGAGAGCGGCCCCACGGCGCGGGTGCCTTCGCGCGCGTCGGGGTCGAGGCCGAAGATGGGCTCTATGCCGATGAAGGTGACCCCGGCCTCGTTCTCGGCCAGAAACAGCAGCATCACCACCAGCGAGGCGAGCCCGCCGATATATCCCAGCGACCAGCCGGTGCCCGAAATACGGCCCAGTTCCTCGCGTTTGCCCAGGCTGGGCAGGATCGCATTGGTGAAGACGATCCCGTATTCCAGCCCCACCATGCCGATGGCAAAGGCCACGAGGATCAGCATGATGGTGGCGGTGTCGGCATCAGGCACCGCCCACCAGAGCGAGAAGGAACCGACGACATAAAGGACCGACCAGAACAGGATCCAGACCCGCTTGTATCCCGCATTGTCGGCTATGGCGCCCAGGATGGGGGCAAAGAGCGCCGTCAGCACGCCCGAGATCGCCAGCATCCAGCCCCACATGGCCTGCCCGGTCACCGGGTCGGGGGCTACGGCCGAAGCGAAATAGGGCGCGAAGATGAAGGTCAGCAGCAGCGTATTGTAGGGCTGGTTGGCCCAGTCGAACATCCACCAGCCCCAGATGCGGCGCTTGCGTTCGCTTTCGCTGGTCATGCCCGGCCCTCCCTGCGCGCCGCATCAGCGACATAGAACTGCGCTTGGTGCGCGGATGCAAGGGGGTTGATCGCAGCCAGCGCAAGCGTGATCAAGTGCGCGCTTCGCGTCGCGTGCGCGCGCGAAGCGCGCGCCCGGCCCAACGGGAGCGGGCGCATCTTCGATGCGTCCGGCGACAGGCGGGAGCCCCCGTTGCCGATTGGGCCATCCCTCACCGCAAGCGGTCCGGTCGTCCGGGGCGGACCGCAGCCCCAGACGGCATCCGTTGCCCGGAAGCGCCCCCTCGGGCCGCGCCCACCCACCCGCCCCG
>SKMI01000301.1 GCA_007121115.1 Paracoccaceae bacterium
ACGCGGGGGTTGAGGGCTTCGATGATGCGCTTGATGGTGCCGCCCTTGCCGGCGGCATCGCGGCCCTCGAAGACGATCACCACCCGGTGGCCCGATTGCTTGACCCATTCCTGCAGCTTGACCAGTTCGACCTGAAGCCGCTGCAACTCGGCCTCGTATTTCCTGTTCTTGATCTTGGCGGGCTTCGCCCCGGAATCCTCGGGCATGCTGGTACCCCTCTATCTTGGCTTCAAAGTCGTTCTGTGTTTCCCGTCGACTGATCCGGCGCAGACGGGCTGATGCCGGTCCAGAGGCACCAAGGCTTGCGCGCGATGGTATGCCGCCCGGTCCTGCTGGATCAAGCGGCGGTTCCGGATCGTCGTCGCGCCGTTCTTCGCGGCCTGTCACCCGACCCGAACGCGCGAGGACGGGCCCGTTGGGGAGTATCGTTAAGGAGTTGTTGCGGCTATCGTGGTCTCCTCGAGCGGGCCGCACGGTCCATGCGTTCGCCTGGACGCGCAGATGCTGATCGTGAACGGGCTGGAAACGACGGCTGCGCTCCGCGGTGCTTGCGGATAGCGCGCGCGCGCGACATGCTGCGCGGCGTGGATGCGCGTGTCCCGGTGATGGTCGTCGAAGCGCTCCACGGGCGGGAGCGACGGCACGCGCCCGCCTTCGCCGTCGAAAGACCTTGCACAAGGACCCCGCAATGCCAGTCCGCAACGCCCACGCCTTCTGGTTCGCCCTCTCCCAGACCTCTGCGCCGGTGTCTTCCGCGCCCACTTGCTTGCGCCAGCAGCGCGCGCCCAGGGCGTTCTGATGCGGTCGCTGCGGTCGGTCCAGATCGTAGGCTGCCACGCCGAGGGCGAGGTGGGCGATGTCATCACCGGCGGCGTGGCCCCGCCGCCCGGGGACACGCTGTGGCAGCAGGCACGCTGGATCCACCGTGATGGCGCCCTGCGCGATTTCGTGCTGAACGAGCCGCGCGGCGGCGTGTTCCGCCACGTCAACCTGCTGGTGCCGCCAAAGGACCCGCGCGCGCAGATGGGTTTCATCATCATGGAACCCGAACACACGCCGCCCATGTCCGGGTCGAACTCCATCTGTGTGGCCACCGTGTTGCTGGACACCGGGATCATCCCCATGCAGGCGCCGGTGACCGAGATGGTGCTGGAGGCCCCCGGCGGGCTGATCCACGTCCGCGCCGAATGCGCGGGTGGCAAGGCGCGGCGCATCTTCGTGCAGAACGTGCCGTCCTTTGCCGGGCGGCTGGACGCGGCGCTGGAGGTCGAGGGGCTGGGCACGCTGCGGGTCGATACCGCCTACGGCGGCGACAGTTTCGTGGTGGTGGATGCGCACGCGCTGGGGCTGGAAATGGCGGCCCATGAAGCGCGCGATATCGCCGAGATGGGCGCGCGGATCACCGCCGCCGCCAATGCGCAACTGGGGTTCGAGCACCCCGAGAACCCCGACTGGCGGCATATCTCCTTCTGCCTGTTCGCCACCGCCGCCACGCCGGGCGCGGACGGCCCCGAAACGCGCCATGCGGTGGTGATCGAACCCGCCAAGGTGGACCGCTCGCCCACGGGCACGGCGGTCTCGGCGCGTCTGGCGCTGATGCATCGGCGCGGGCAGATCGCGGCGGGGGACGTTCTGACCGCGCACTCGCTGATCGGATCGCAATTTCAGGGACGGATCGTGGCCCGGGCGCAGGTCGGCCCGCTGCCTGCGGTGGTTCCCGAAATCTCGGGTCGGGGCTGGATCACAGACACGCGCCAGCTTCTGCTGGACCCCGAAGACCCCTGGCCGCGCGGCTACCGGCTGAACGACACCTGGCCGCTGCGCCATCGGGCCGGGCAGACGTGACCGACGACGATGCGCCACCGGCAAGGGTCGCACGCCTTCAGGGGCTACGAAACCGGTCCGCGCAACCGGTCCACGAAACATCTCAGACGATCATCGCCTCGGGCATCTGGAGCAGAGTGACAAGGCGGGCCATGAACCGTGCCGCATCCGCCCCGTTGATGACCCGGTGATCATAGGACAGGTCCAGCGGCACCATCGGCACGGGGCGCGGGGTCTCGCCCTCCCAGAGCGTGATGGTCTCGGTCCGCGTGATGCCGAGGATCGCCAGTTCCGGCGGGTTGACGATGGGCGTGAAGCCCAGGCCCCCGATCCCGCCCAGATTGCTGATCGTCATCGACGCGCCGCCCATCTCGTCCGGTGCAACCTTGCGCGCCTGCGCCCGGCCCGCCAGATCGGTGATCGCGGCCGAGATTTCCCACAGCCCCTTGCGGTCGGCATCGCGGATCACGGGCACCATCAGCCCGTGCGGCGTGTCGACCGCGATGCCGATATGAACATAGTCCTTCAGCACCAGCGTCTTGCCATCAGGCGAGAGCGAGGCGTTGAAGCGCGGAAATTCCCGCAGGCAGCGCGCCAGCGCCATCACCTGAAACGCCAGCGCCGTCAGCTTCACGCCGCGCGCCTGCGCCTCGGCCCGCCACGCCTTGCGCAAGCCTTCGATGGCCGAGACATCGGCGCGGTCGTGATGCGTGACCTGCGGGATCAGCGCATTGGCCGCGCCCAGATTGCGTGCGGCGACTTGGGCGAACCGGCTCATCGGCTCTTCGCTGACCGGGCCGTAAGCGCTGTGGTCCACATCCCAATAGCTGGTATCGCCCGCGCTCGCCGCCGGGGCGGCAGCGGTGGCGCCCAGATCTTCCGGTCCCAGGGTCGTGCGGCCCAGTTCCTTCGCGCGGGCGTCCAGATCGACGCCCTTCTCCAGCGCCTTGCGCCGCGTGCTGGGGCTTGCGATGACCTCTGCCATGATCCCCCCTTACCAGCTTGCCGAGATGTATTGCGTTTCCATGAACTCCAGCATCCCCTCATGCCCGCCTTCGCGCCCCAACCCTGATTGCTTGGTGCCGCCAAAGGGCGCCGCCGGGTCGCTGACCAGCCCGCGATTGAGCCCGACCATCCCGTAATCCAGCCGCTCGCAGACCTGCAGCCCGCGCTTCATGTCGCCCGAGAAGACATAGGCCACCAGCCCGTATTCGGTGTCATTGGCGCGGCGGATGACGTCATCGGTGTCGGTGAAGGTCTGCAGCGCGGCAACGGGTCCGAAGATCTCGTCATGGACGCAATCGGCGGTTTCCGGCACGTTCGACAGCACCGTGGGCGGGTAGAAATAGCCCTTCCCCTCGGGCACTTCACCGCCGCATTCGAGTTTCGCGCCCTTGGCCACCGCGTCAGCCACGAATTCCGCCACCTTGTCGCGGGTGGCGGCATTGACCAGCGGGCCGACATCCACGCTCGGGTTGGAGCCATCACCCACCTTGAGCGCCGCCATGGCCGCGCTCAGGCGGCGGGTGTATTCGGGCGCGATGGCCTCGTGCACATAGATCCGGTTCGCCGCCGTGCAGGCCTCGCCCAGGTTGCGCATCTTCGCGAGCATCGTGCCCTCGATGGCCGTGTCCATATCCGCGTCGTCAA
>SKMI01000215.1 GCA_007121115.1 Paracoccaceae bacterium
CAGCGGGGCCAGGGCCCGCGCGCACAACCCGGGCCGCGCCGGGTCTGCCCGCCAGAAGCCGGGTTGGCGCATCATTGCTTCGCTTTCCCCTCTGCCAGTGCCTCGACGATTGCCTCGGCCACACGATCCGAGGCGCTGGCGCCTGCGCTGGTGACCTCCCAGGCGGCCTGGGCCAGCTGCGCCGCCTGATTTGGCTCGATCAACCGGCTGATCGCGGCCCCAAGCTGTGACGTCCGCGCCACGGCCAAGGTGCCGCCCCTGAGCCGCAACTGCCGGAAGGCCTCGGCATGCGGCCCGCTTTGCGGGCCATGCACCACGGCGGCCCCGAGCGCCGCCGGTTCCATCGGGTCGCGCAGGCTGCCGGTATCGCTGAACGAGCCGCCCATGTAGCAGATCGTCGCGAGCCGGTACCACAACCCGCGCTCTTCCTCGGTGTCCGCGAGATAGACCTGAATGTCCGGCCCCAGCGGTTCATCGCGCGACCGCTGCGCCACGGCGAAGCGCGGCGAGAGCTGCGCCCGAAGCGCGGCCCCGCGCGCCGGATCGTCCGGGTGCAGCAGAAGCACCAGCCGGTGCGAAAGGCGCAGCGCAGCGCCATGAGCGGCGATCACCGCCGCATCCTCGGCTTGCGGCACGCCGAGAGCAAGCCAGACGGGCCGCAGCCGCAACTGCTCGGAGAGAACGGCGCGTTCGGCATCGTTGCAGGGCACCGCACCCACGCTCGAGCCCATCGGTCCGCTCACCTCGACCTGCGCATCGCCGAGCCCGGACATCCGCAACGCCTCGCGATCACGCGGGTCCGCCACAAAAACCCTGTCAATCATGCCCGCAAGGCGGCTGAACAACCCCGGCCATAAACCCCAACCACCCGGCAAAGCAGGGGCGGCATGCGCCGCCACAAGCAATCGCGCGCCGGCCTCGTGGCCAAGCGTCAGCAGCGTAGGCCAGAGCGTGTCGCCGATCAGAAGGATCACCGCCGGGCGCGCTTCGGCGATAAGCGCGTGGATCGCGCGCGGGGTGTCGCGCAACCTGCGCACGACGGTGCAGCCCGGCAGAGCCTCGCCGTCCAGACGGTGGGCGAAGGTCAGACCGAGCAGGACCGGTGCCGTGACGCCCATGGCGCGCAACCGCGTCACCAGAACCCGGGCCGCCATCAAGCTTTCGGGGCGTTGCACCACCAGCCAGATGTTGCCCTGTGGATCGGGCGAGACCGATGCAGGCGGCGCCAGCGGCGACCCCGTCTGCCGGGCCCGCGCGCGCGCCGCCAGCATATAGAGGGACAGGCCCGCCCCGCGCTGCATCGCCCGCGCGTCAGCCCTCGATCTCGCGGGTGGCGCTTCCCTCGCGCGATTCGTCCATCAGCCGGTGCAGATGGGCAATGAAATAACGCGTGTGCGCATCGTCCACCGTGCGTTGCGCAGCGTTCTTCCAGGCCTTGTGGGCGCTGTCGTAGTCGGGGAAGATGCCGACGATATCGATCTTCTCGGGATCGGCAAAGGCGGTGCCGTTCGGGCTCTTGAGTTCGCCACCGAATACCAGGTGCAGTTTCGCCATGTTCCATATCCCCTTTTGCTGACGCGGCCCGAAGCACCGGACCGGCGCGGCACCGAGGCGGCTGCCGGTGCGCCCGCCGCCTGCCATTGCAGGCCTTGGCTTAGGCAAGTGCTTCGCGGCGGTCAAGCGCGCACGGGATGCGGCCTTGTCCGCTTTCGCCCCGTTGTGCCTGGGCGCCATCGCGCCTTGCATTCGCGCCGGTGCCTCGCTATCCCGCTCGGGGCCTCGGGATGCGCCGCAGTCGCAACCGGGGGCGGAAGCGCAGGAAACCAGGGCACAACGAGGCGAAGGCGGGCATGAACGATATCTCGGATCTCAGGACGCAGGTCCTGGCGCAGGTGGCCGCCGCCGACGACCCGGATGCGCTGGAAACAGTCCGCCTTACCGCACTTGGCAAGAAAGGCGCGATCAGCCTGCGCCTGCGCGAACTGGGCCGCATGTCGCCCGAGGAACGCCAGACCGTCGGCCCCGCCCTCAACGCGCTCAAGTCCGAAATCGACGCCGCCCTGCGCGCGCGCCGCGAAGCACTCGAGGACGCGGCGCTCGAGGCACGGCTACAGGGCGAATGGCTCGATGTCACCCTGCCGCCGCGTCCCCGCCCGCGCGGCACCATCCATCCCGTCAGCCAGGTGATGGACGAATTGACGGCGATCTTCGCCGACATCGGGTTTTCGGTTGCCGAAGGCCCGCAGATCGAATCCGACTGGCATAATTTCGACGCGCTCAACATCGCCCCCGAACACCCGGCGCGGCAGGAACATGATACGTTCTTCATGCACCGCGCGCCGGGCGACAACCGGCCCCCGCATGTGCTGCGCACCCACACGTCGCCGGTGCAGATCCGCGCCATGCAGGCGCAGGGCGCGCCGCTGCGGGTGATCGCGCCCGGACGCGTCTACCGGATGGACATGGACCAGACCCACGCGCCGATGTTCCACCAGGTCGAGGGGCTGGCCATCGACCGCGACATCACCATGGCGCAACTGAAATGGACGCTCGAGGAATTCTGCCGCGCCTTCTTCGAGGTGGACGCGGTGGAGTTGCGCTTCCGCGCCTCACATTTTCCATTCACCGAACCCTCGGCCGAGGTCGACATCCGCTGTTCGTGGCAGGACGGCCAGTTGAAGATCGGCGAGGGCGACGACTGGATGGAGATCCTCGGCTCCGGCATGGTGCATCCGCATGTGCTGCGCGCCGGCGGGATCGACCCCGAGCGATGGCAGGGCTTTGCCTTCGGCATGGGCATCGACCGGATCGCGATGCTGAAATACGGCATCCCCGACCTGCGCGCCTTCTTCGAAAGCGACCTGCGCTGGCTGCGCCACTACGGCTTCGCCGCCCTCGACCTGCCTGACCTGCCCGCCGGCCTCAGCCGCTGAGCTGCGACCCGCAGCGCAGAACCGGAAACGGGGCACTCCCGCCCGTCGACCAGCGCGCGACGCGCGCGCAGGCGCCGGTTGGGCCGGGCAGCGCGCTGAGGCGCGCTGCGGCCACCCCTTGTTCCATCATCTGTGCCAAAATATCCTCAGGGGGTGAATGCGCGCTTGCGCGCAGAGGGGGCAGAATGCCCCCTGAACCGCACGAAGTGCCAGAAGGCTTGCGCGCGGAACGCGCGCTCCGCAAGGTCACAGCAACGGATCAGCTTCCATCGCGCCAGCGGTTGACCATCGGATAGCGCCGGTCGAGCCAGAAGGCGCGCGTCGTCAGCCGCGTGCCGGGCGCGGACTGGAACCGTTTCCACTCGGAAATCGCGATCAGGTGTTCGATCCGCTTCACGGTTTCGCGGTCGAACCCCTCGGCCACCAGTTCGGCCACCGAGACCTCGCGGTCCACCAGCCCGTCCAGGATCGCGTCCAGCACCGGATAGGGCGGCAGGCTGTCGTC
>SKMI01000291.1 GCA_007121115.1 Paracoccaceae bacterium
AAAACGCGACGTCCCGGCGCAGGGTTGCGTCGGATTCGGCCTGTTTTCCCGGCGCCGAACCCGCTAGATATCCGCGCATGATCCAGTCCGGGCCGCCGCCCGGGCACCAACAAGCGGAGTATCACGCCCATGAAGGTCCTCGTACCCGTCAAGCGCGTGATCGACTACAACGTCAAGGTCCGGGTCAAGGCCGATGGCAGCGGAGTCGATCTGGCGAACGTCAAGATGTCCATGAACCCCTTCGACGAGATCGCGGTGGAAGAGGCGATCCGCATGAAGGAAGCCGGCACTGTCACGGAAATCGTCGCCGTCTCCATCGGCGTGAAGCAGGCGCAGGAAACCCTGCGCACCGCGCTCGCCATGGGCGCCGACCGCGCCATCCTGATTGTCGCCGCCGATGACGTGCACACCGACATCGAACCGCTGGCGGTGGCAAAGCTTCTGAAAGCCGTGATCGAGGCCGAGGAACCCGGTTTGGTGATCGCGGGCAAGCAGGCCATCGACAACGACATGAACGCCACCGGCCAGATGCTGGCCGCACTGACCGGCTGGGCGCAGGCGACCTTCGCCTCCGAGGTCAAGGTCGAGGGCGAGCACGCGCTGGTCACCCGCGAGGTTGACGGCGGGCTGCAGACCATCAAGGTGAAGATGCCCGCCATCGTCACCGTGGACCTGCGCCTGAACGAGCCGCGCTACGCCTCGCTCCCGAACATCATGAAGGCCAAGAAGAAGCCGCTCGAGGAAAAGACCCCCGCCGATTACGGCGTCGATGTCACCCCGCGGCTGGAAGTGCTCAAGACTACCGAACCGCCCGCCCGCGCCGCCGGGGTCAAGGTTGCTTCGGTCGATGAGCTGATCGCGAAACTCAAGGATGAAGCGGGGGTGCTCTGATGTCCGTTCTGCTGCTGGCCGAAGTCACCGATGGCGCGCTCAACCGCGACGCCACCGCCAAGGCCGTCACCGCCGCCCGCCAGATCGGCGATGTGACACTGCTCTGCGCCGGGGCCCGCGCCGCCGATGCCGCCAATGAAGCGGCGAAGATCGACGGCGTGGCCAAGGTCCTCTGCGCCGAGGATGACAGCCTTGGACACCGCCTCGCCGAACCCACCGCGGCGCTGATCGTCTCGCTGGCGGGGGACTACACCCATATCATGGCGCCTGCGACCACCGACGCCAAGAACGTGCTGCCCCGGGTGGCCGCGCTGCTGGACGTGATGGTGATCTCGGATGTCTCGGGCGTGGTCGATGCCGACACCTTCGAGCGCCCGATCTACGCGGGCAACGCGCTGCAGACGGTGAAGTCGTCGGACGCGCAAAAGGTCGTGTCGATCCGCACCTCCACCTTCGATGCCGCGGGCGAAGGCGGCCCGGCCACGGTCGAAACCATCGCCGCCGCCGAAAACCCCGGCGTCAGCGAATGGGTGGAGGACAAGGTCGCCGCCACCGACCGCCCCGAACTGACCTCGGCGGGGGTCGTCGTCTCCGGCGGGCGCGGGGTCGGCTCCGAAGATGATTTCAAGATCGTCGAGAAACTCGCCGACAAGCTGGGCGCCGCCGTGGGCGCCAGCCGCGCCGCCGTCGATTCGGGCTTTGCGCCGAACGACTGGCAGGTGGGCCAGACCGGCAAGGTCGTCGCGCCGGAACTCTATATCGCCGTGGGCATATCGGGCGCGATCCAGCACCTGGCGGGGATGAAGGACAGCAAGGTGATCGTCGCCATCAACAAGGACGAGGAGGCGCCGATCTTCCAGGTCGCCGACTACGGCCTTGTCGCAGACCTCTTCACCGCCGTGCCGGAACTGACCGAAAAGCTCTGAGCCAACTCGAAGAAAAGAACGCGCGGCGCATCCCCCGGGTGCGCCGCGCTTCGCTTTCCGCCCGCTGCCATCAGCTGTGCTCAAATATCCTCAGGGGGTGAATGCGCGCTTGCGCGCAGAGGGGGCAGAATGCCCCCTTCAACCGCGCGTCAGCGCCAGAAGATCTGCGCGCGGAACGCGCGCGCCACAAGGTCACGCCGTCTCGGTCGGCAGTGCCTCGATCACAACGAAAGCCTGCGCCCAGGGGTGATCGTCGGTCAGGCTGACATGGATCACGGCGCGATGCGCGGCCGGCGTCATCGCCGCCAGCCGGTCCGCCGCCCAGCCCGTGACCGCCATGACCGGCTGGCCGCTGCGCAGGTTCGTGACCCCCATGTCCTTCCAGGCGATGCCCATGCGCAGCCCGGTGCCCAGCGCCTTGGAACACGCCTCCTTGGCCGCCCAGCGCTTGGCCAGCGTCGCCGCCTCCTGCCCGTCCCGCGCCCGCGCGCGGCGCAACTCGGTCTCGGTGAACACGCGCTGGCGGAACCGGTCCCCGAAACGGGCCAGCGTGCCTTCGATCCGCTCGATATTCGCAAGGTCAGTGCCGATGCCCAGGATCATGCCGCAGGCCTCCCGTCGGGCTCAGCTTCGTGCGGCATCCATCCGGGCGCGCATCTCGGCGATCGCCGCGTCCAAACCGACAAAGACCGACTCGCCGATCAGGAAATGACCGATGTTCAGTTCACGCACCTCGGGCATGGCGGCGATGGGGCCCACACTTTCGAAGTCCAGCCCGTGGCCCGCATGGACCTCGATCCCCAGCTGCCGCGCCAGCACGGCGCCGGTGTAGAGCCGCCGCAACTCGGCGTCGCGCGCCTCGATCCGCCCCGCCGCGTGCAACTCGCAATAGGTGCCGGTGTGCAGTTCCACAACCGGCGCACCGATCCGGGCGGCGGCTTCGATCTGCGCCTCGTCGGCCGCGATGAACAGCGACACGCGGCACCCGGCTTCGGCCAGCGGCGCGATGAAATCGGCCAGGCGGTCGCTGTCGCCTGCCACCTCCAGCCCGCCCTCGGTGGTGCGCTCCTCGCGCCGCTCGGGCACCAGGCAGACCGCGTGCGGGCGATGGCGCAGCGCGATGCGCTGCATCTCCGCCGTCGCCGCCATTTCGAAATTCAGCGGCAGCCTGATGGCCTCCATCAGACGCGAGATGTCGTCGTCGCGGATGTGGCGGCGATCCTCGCGCAGATGCGCGGTGATCCCGTCGGCACCCGCGGCCTCGGCCAGCAACGCCGCCCGAACGGGGTCGGGGACGGCGCCGCCACGCGCATTGCGCAGGGTCGCCACATGGTCGATATTCACGCCCAGTCGCAGCCTGGGGTCTTGCGCCGTGTCCGCCATCCGCGCCTCCCGCGAAATTGTCGATTGGCCTGTCTTAACAGGTCACCCCCTGAACTCAATGGCGCAAACCGCTGCCGGACCGCACCCCGCTTGCAGCGCGCCCTCGGCGCGAAAGCCCCCTCACTGCTCACGCCCGGACCGCTGCGGATCAGCGCGCCGCGCCTGCCGGAACCGCTCCTGCAGACGCGCCCGGCGCCCGGCCTGATAGGCCCGGATCACCGGCAGCGAGGCGAAATACCCGGCCACGCCGACGATCGAGCCCAGGATCACGCCGCCCAGCAGAAAGGGCAGAAAGACCTGATGCAGGAACCGCAACAGCCGCCCCCAATAGATCGGACCATCCCCGAACAGGGCCCGGATGTTGACGGTGATCTCGGACGAGGCGGCGGCGAAGGCCTTCATCACCTCGGCCGCGTTCATGCCGTGATCGACGCCGAGGATCGCGCTGCCCAGCCCGATCGACCCCATGACGATGAAGGGAAACGTGACCGGATTGCCAAAGAAGGTCGCCAGCAGCGCGGCGAAGATGTTGCCCCGAAAGGTCCAGGCGATCAGTGCCGCCAGCAGGAAGTGAAACCCGTAAAGCGGGGTGAAGGAGACGAAGATACCGGCCCCCACCCCCACCGCGATACGCTCGGGCGCGTCGGGCAGGCGGCGCAGCCGGTGGATCACATACCCCGCCGCGCGCATCCACCCGCCACGGGGATAGAAGGCCGTTCCGACCCTTTCGGCGAGACTCTGCTGATTGCGACGCTTGAATACCACCTGCGTTCCTCAGGCGCCCTGCAACCGCCGGGCGCGACCGTAGGACTGCACGCCTGCGCGCTGCGACTGCAGCGGATCACGGGCGGCGGGACGGGTCGCGGTGCCGGGCAATCTGGGCAACATCGTTCTCGGCCTCCAGCGCGGTCATGAGCCGGTGCAGATGCTCCACATCCCGCAATTCCACCTCGACCAGCAGGCGGTAGAAATCGGGCTTGCGGTCCGCGAAGCTCAGATCCGAGATATTGGCCTTCTGCTCACCGATCAAGCTGCAGATACGCCCCAGCACGCCCGCATCGTTCGAGATGGTCAGTTCCAGCGTCACCGGATGCACCGCCGCATGACGGCCTTCATGCCAGCGCAGGTCGATCCAGCGCTCGGACTGGTCCTCGTAATCGGCCAGCGCCGCGCAGTCGATGGCATGGGCCACCACGCCCTTGCCGCGATAGGTGATGCCCACGATCCGCTCGCCCGGCAGCGGCTGGCAGCAGGCCGCGCGGCGAAACGCCTGGTCGGCGTTCAGCCCGATCACCGGACGGCGCGCATCCACCAGATCGCCGGTCTGGGTCACGAGTTCGGGATACAGCACCTCGACCACTGCGCGGGCGCTCATCTCGGCCGCGCCCAACCGGGCCAGCAACTCGTCGCGCCCGCCGGGGATGCCCAGCGCGCGCGCCGCCGTGGCCAGCGCCTTGTCGTTGACCTTGCGGCCCACATTCTCGAAGGCCACGCGCGCCAGTTCGGCACCCAGCCGGATGAAGCGTTCGCGGTCCTCGATCCGCAGGCTGCGTCGGATCGCCGCCTTGGCACGCCCGGTCACCACGATGTCCATCCATGTGCCTTGCGGGCGCTGGCCTTCGGCGGTGATCACCTCGACCGACTGGCCGTTCTTCAGCCGCGTCCAGAGCGGCACGCGCAGCCCGTCCACCTTGGCCGAAACGCAGCTGTCGCCGATCCGGGTGTGGATGGCATAGGCGAAGTCCAGAGGTGTCGCCCCGCGCGGCAGTTGCACCACATCGCCCTTCGGCGTGAAGCAGAACACCTGATCGGCATACATTTCCAGCTTCACGTGTTCGAGAAACGCGTCATGGTCCTCGGCCGTGTCCAGCCCTTCGGTCAGGGTGCTGATCCATTTCGCCGGATCCACCGCAAAGGGGTTGGCGGTGCGCGCGCCGTCCTTGTAGGCCCAGTGCGCGGCGACGCCGGCCTCGGCGACCTCATGCATCTCGCGGGTGCGGATCTGGATTTCCACCCGCTTGCCGTCGCGCCCCGAAACCGTGGTGTGGATGGAGCGATAGCCGTTCGATTTGGGCTGGCTGATGTAATCCTTGAACCGCCCCGGCACGGCCCGCCAGCGCTGATGGATCAGCCCCAGCACCTGATAGCATTCCGCCACATCGCCGACGATCACCCGAAAGCCGTAGATGTCGGACAGGCGCGAAAACGCCAGTTCCTTGTCCTGCATCTTGCGCCAGACGGAAAACGGCTTCTTGGCGCGGCCATAGACGCTGGCCTCGATCCCGGCCTGGGCCAGTTCGGTGCGGATATCGTTGTTGATGCGCTGCACCACGTCGCCCGCTTCGCGCTGGAGCGTGATGAACCGGCGCAGGATCGAATTGCGCGCCTCGGGGTTGAGGACGCGAAAGGACAGATCCTCAAGCTCGTCGCGCATCCACTGCATGCCCATGCGGCCCGCCAGGGGTGCATAGATGTCCATCGTCTCGCGCGCCTTCTGGGCCTGCTTTTCGCTGCGCATGGACCGGATGGTGCGCATGTTGTGCAGCCGGTCCGCCAGCTTGACCAGGATCACGCGCAGATCGCGCGACATGGCAATCAGCAGCTTGCGGAAGTTCTCGGCCTGCTTGGCCTCGGACGAGGACAGCTGCAGGTTGGTCAGCTTGGTCACCCCGTCCACCAGTTCGGCGATTTCCTCGCCGAAAAGCCGCGCCACCTCGGCGTAGGTGGAGCGGGTGTCCTCGATGGTATCGTGCAAAAGCGCGGTCACCAGCGTAGCATCGTCCAGCCGCATCTCGGCCAGGATCGCCGCGACCGCCACGGGGTGCGAGAAATAGGGCTCGCCCGAATGCCGCGTCTGGTCCGCATGCATGGCTTCGCCATAGTCCCACGCACGCCGCAGAAGCGCGGCATCGGTGCCGGGGTTATAGGTGCGCACCAGCGCCAGAAGATCATCGAATCCGATCACGCCGGAAACCTGTGGCGGCGCCGCGGCGGCGCGGACGCAGAGGGGAAGCCGGTCAGCCCGGGTTTCCTTGCGCCTCCATCAGCGCACGCAGCATCTGTTCCTCGGACATGTCGTCAGCGGCAGGGGCGTCGGATTCGCCGCTCATCAGCAGCGCCATGTCGTCGTCCTCGGGCAGGTCGACCTCGATCTGCGTCTGCAGGCTTTCGATCAGCCGCTCGCGCAGGCCCTCGACCGACTGCGTTTCCTCGGCAATCTCGCGCAGGGCCACGACCGGGTTCTTGTCGTTGTCACGGTCCACCGTGATCGCCGAGCCGGACGTGATCTCGCGCGCACGATGCGCCGCGAGGGCCACCAGTTCGAACCTGTTCGGAACCTTGTCGACGCAATCTTCAACCGTCACGCGGGCCATGGGTGCTCCAATCCAGCAAATTGCAGGGTGATCAACGTCACATACAGGGCGCGGCGCCGGATTTCAAGCGCCCCGCGTGCAGTCTTGCGTGATCGGCACAACGGCGCTTCGGGCCTCGGCCGGGAGCGCGTCATGCAGCGCGCGCACCGAACGCTGCAACACGGGATGCACCCAGTCGGGCGCCACATCCATCAACGGCATCAGCACGAAGGCACGCTCATGCAGCCGTGGGTGCGGCAGGATCAAACGGTCGGGCGCGCGCGTCTGCTGTTCGGCGGCGGGCAAATCGGCCCAGGCGCGGAAGGTGGCGGCATCGGGCAGCACCGTGTCGCCCAGTCCCAGAAGATCAAGATCGAGCACGCGCGCGCCCCATCGACGCTCCCGCACCCGCCCGGCACCGGCCTCGATCTCGTGCAGCGCCGAGAGCAGAGCCTTTGCCTCCAAGCGCGTGGAAAAACTGACCGCAGCATTGACAAAATCGGGGCCCGAACCAGGTGGAAACGCGTGTGTCCGGAACAGCCGACTGGCCGCGAACGCATCGACGTTCAGGCTGCCGCCAAGGCTGCGCAAGGCGTCCATCGCACCCCGCACGATCTCCAACGGGCTATCCCTTTGTGTCGACAGGTTACTCCCAATCGCGACCAGCGCCGTGTTGTATTTCGCGCCATTGCACATATTTTGAGCCTCAAAGGATGGTTGCCAGACTGTTACAGTATTGAAGCGCGTGGAAGCGCATGGCTGCCGTGCTCAGGACGGAGATCGGATTAAGAAGGACCTCTTCATGTTCTACAAGGATGATCGACTCGCGCTTTTCATCGACGGGTCCAGCCTTTACGCTGCCGGCAAGGCGTTGGGTTTCGACATAGATTACAAGCTTCTGCGCCAGGAGTTCATGCGCCGGGGCAAGATGCTGCGCGCCATCTACTACACCGCCCTGCTGGAAAGCGATGACTATTCGCCGATCCGGCCGCTTGTCGACTGGCTGCACTACAACGGTTACAGTATGGTGACAAAACCGGCCAAGGAGTACATCGACTCCATGGGGCGGCGTAAGGTCAAGGGCAACATGGATATCGAGCTTGCGGTGGATGCGCTGGAACTGGCGCCGCGGCTGGACCATGCGGTGTTGTTCTCCGGCGACGGGGATTTCAAGCCTCTGGTCGAAAGCCTCCAGCGGCAGGGCGTGCGGGTGTCGGTGGTTTCGACCATCCGCTCCAGCCCGCCGATGATCGCCGACGACCTGCGCCGTCAGGCCGACAATTTCATCGAACTGGACGAGCTGCGCGACGTCATCGGTCGCCCGCCCCGCGAACAGCGTGAGCCGCGCGAGACCCGCTCCGAAGAACCCAGCGGCGTCGGACGCTGACACGCCAGCCGCGGACCGACAGGTTGCAGCCCCTGCGCCCCAAAATGGCGCAGGGGCTTTTCTCTTGTCCGGTGCCTTGGCACCGGACAGCGCCCGCGAAGCGCCCCGAAAACGAAATCGAGAGGGGGCGGGGCGCTGAGCGGGCGCTTCAGACGCCGCGTCCGGCGCGCCCTCACCCGAAAAGCGCCAGCCGCAACAGGTTCAGCCCCGTCAGCACCAGCATCACCAGCGTCCAGCGCCGGAAGCGGCCTGCGTCCAGCCGGTCCTGGATGTAATAGCCGATCCACATGCCGATCATGGCAGGCACGACCAGCAGCGCCGACACCGGGATGCTGGCCGCGTTCAGCACCCCCGATTGCAGATGCGCAAACAGCAGCACCACCGCCCCCATCAGGAACACCACGCCTTGCACACGCACCATCTCGCGCGGCTCGGCCCCGGTGGAGAGCAGATAGACGATCAGCGGCGGCCCCCAGACGCCCGAGACCCCGCCATAAAGCCCGCCGATGATCCCCAGCCCCCATTCCGCGCGGCGCCGCCGTTCCACCCGGATCCGCAGCGGAATGCCCAGCAGTTGCACCAGCGCAAAAGCCACGATCGGCCCGCCCAAGAGCCCCAGCATCAGCCGCTCGGGCAGGAAGGGCAGCATCTGCGCGCTGATGACCAGAAACACCGCGATGGCGGTCATCATCCGCCAGTATTTCCGCACCGACCCCCAGGCCTCGGCCATGCCCTGCCGGAACGCCTGGCTGAAATTGGTGACCAGCGTGGGCAGGATCAGGGCCGCAATCGCCATCTCCACGCTCATGATCGACGGAAAGGTCGAGATCAGGATCATCGGCATGGCGAAGCCCAGCGCGCCCTTGACCGTGCCCGCGAACAGCGTCAGCGCCGCCGCCACGGCCAGCGCCAACGGTGCCAACGCCAGCGTTTCCAGCCCGCCCAGTCCCATGCCATGCCTCCGCTGCCCAACGCCCCGCCGCTATACCGGCTCCGGCGCCGCGCTGCATCGCCAAAATCGGGCGCGACATTTTCGCAAAGCGCCCACACAGTTCTTGAATTTTTGTTGCGCTGCACCTGCAAAGCCCCTATGTCATGCCGCAACTGCGAAATGACCGGAGAGCCCCATGCCCCATGACGGCCAACAGCTGCCCGAAACCCGCCTACCCGACCTGCTGACGCTGACCCGCGCCGCCCTTTCCCCGGTCGACGACGCGCTGGCCGCCGCCACCGAAAGCCTGCGCGCCCGCGTGGCCCCCGGCGGCAAGGTCGATGCAAGCGCGCTCGAGGCCGACCAGCACGCCGCCCACGCGCTGGCCTGGGTCGCCACCTATGCCGAAGCGCTGCGCCAGATGCAGGGTTGGGCCGAGCGGCTGGAAGCCGAAGGGGCTTTCGGCGAGATGGAAGCGCTGATCCTTCAGATCGCGTTCGGCGAATACCTCAACCAGATCGCCGGCGGCATCCCCATGAGCCAGGGCGAGACCGCGCGGCTGTCGGATATCGGCATCACGGCGGCACTGGACACGGCAGAAGCCACTGCACTCCGCACCCGCGGCAACACTGCCGCCGCCCGCGCCCGGTTGGTGGAGCTGATGCGCGACAACGGCGGGCGCGCCACCTTCGGCGCCACCGGGCTGGACGACGAGCTGGAGATGATCCGCGACCAGTTCCACCGCTACGCCGACGAACGCGTCAGCCCGGACGCGCATGACTGGCACCTGAAGGATCAGTTGATCCCGATGGAGGTCATTTCCGAACTGTCCGAAATGGGCGTCTTCGGCCTGACCATCCCCGAGGAGTTCGGTGGCTTGGGCATGCCCAAATCCGCCATGGCCGTGGTCTCGGAGGAGCTTTCGCGCGGCTATATCGGGGTCGGCAGTCTGGGCACGCGGTCCGAAATCGCCGCCGAACTGATCCTTTGCGGCGGCACGCCCGAGCAGAAGGCCGAATGGCTGCCGCGCATCGCCAGCGGCGAGGTGCTGCCAACGGCAGTGTTCACCGAACCCAACACCGGCTCGGACCTGGGCGCGCTGCGCACCCGCGCGGTCAAGCGCGGCGACAACTGGGCCATCACCGGCAACAAGACCTGGATCACCCACGCCGCCCGCGCCAACATCATGACCTTGCTGGCCCGCACCGAACCCGAGACCACGGATTACCGCGGCCTGTCGATGTTCCTGGCCGAAAAGACTGCGGGCGACTGCGCCCACCCCTTCCCCGATGACGGCATCTCGGGTGGCGAGATCGAGGTGCTGGGCTATCGCGGCATGAAGGAGTACGAGCTTGGTTTCGATGGGTTCACCGTGCCGGACGCCAACCTTCTGGGCGGGCAGACCGGGCAGGGTTTCAAGCAGTTGATGCAGACGTTCGAGAGCGCGCGCATCCAGACCGCCGCCCGCGCCGTGGGCGTGGCCCAGAACGCGCTGGAAGTGGCGATGAAGTACGCCGAGGACCGCAAGCAGTTCGGCAAGCCGCTGATCGTCTTCCCGCGCGTTTCAGGCAAACTGGCGATGATGGCGGTGGAAATCATGGTCGCGCGGCAACTGACCTATTTCAGCGCCCGCGAGAAGGATGCGGACCGCCGCTGCGACCTGGAGGCCGGGATGGCCAAGCTGCTGGGCGCCCGCGTGGCCTGGGCGGCGGCCGACAACGGCTTGCAGATCCACGGCGGCAACGGCTTCGCGCTGGAATACGCGATCAGTCGCATCCTGTGCGACGCCCGTATCCTCAACATCTTCGAAGGGGCGGCCGAAATCCAGGCGCAGGTGATCGCCCGGCGGCTGCTGGACATCGCCAACGGGCGGCGGAACTGAACACCCGCTGACCTGAAACAATGGCGCCCGCCAAATCGGCGGGCGTTATGCGTTTGGAACCCCGGTTTACCCGCCCGTGTGGCTCATGTGGCGCGAGACCTGGCCGTCGACCTTCTGCCGCGAATAGTCGAAATCATGACCCTTGGGCTTGCGGGTGATCGCCTCGCGAATCGCGTCTTCCAGCACTGCGTCATCCTCTGACGCGCGCAGCGGCGCGCGCAGGTCGGCCATGTCCTCCTGCCCCAGGCACATGTAAAGCTCCCCGGTGCAGGTCAGCCGCACCCGGTTGCAGCTTTCGCAGAAATTATGCGTCAGCGGCGTGATGAAGCCGATCTTCTGGCCCGTCTCTTCGATCCGCACGTAGCGCGCGGGGCCGCCCGTGCGCTCGGCCAGATCGACCAGGGTGAAGCGCTCGGCCAGACGCGCACGCAGATCCTTGAGGGACCAGTATTGATCCAGCCGGTCCTCGTTGCCCAGATCGCCCATGGGCATGACCTCGATCCAGGTCAGGTCCATGTCGCGGTCGGCGCACCATTCCTGCAGGGTGAACAGTTCGTCTTCGTTGAAGCCCTTCAGCGCCACGGCGTTGATCTTGACGCGCAGCCCGGCCTCCTGCGCGGCCTCGATCCCGTCCAGCACCTGGGCCAGGCGCCCCCAGCGGGTGATGTCGGCGAACTTCCTGTCGTCCAGCGTGTCCATGGAAATGTTGATCCGCCGCACGCCACACTCCGCCAGGTCGCGCGCGAAACGGCGCAACTGGCTTCCGTTGGTGGTCAGCGTCAACTCCTTCAGCGCACCGCTTTCCAGATGCCGGTGCATCCGCTCGAAGAAGGTCATGATCCCCTTGCGCACCAGCGGCTCACCCCCGGTGATGCGCAGCTTTTCGACCCCCAGCCGCACGAAGGTCGAACACATGCGGTCCAGCTCCTCCAGCGTCAGAAGCTCCTTCTTCGGCAGGAAGGTCATGTTTTCCGCCATGCAATAGACGCAGCGGAAATCGCAGCGATCCGTGACCGAGACACGGAGATAGCTGATCGGGCGGGCGAACGGGTCGATGAGCGGAGTGGTCATGTTGGGTAAATATGCAGTGCGCGGATGGGCGGCAAGACTTATCGCGGTTGCCGCCAACCATGGTCGGACGTAACCTCGACGCCATGAACACGCTTTCCAGACTTGCCCTGCCCCTGTCCACCCTGCTGCTGCTGGCGGCCTGCGGCGGCATTGCCAACCCGTTCCAGCGCGCAGACCCGGGCCCGTCGGTGGCGGTAATGTCGCCCGACGGCGATACCGTCCGCCCGCAAACCCGCCCCAGGGCCGAGGCCGATGCCGCGCTGTCACCCTTGGCCCGCACCGCCGCACGCACCGCCGACACGCTGGACCGCACCACGCCCGAGGAACGCGCCGCCGCCACCGCCCCGGCCACGGGCGGGCAAAGGCTGGGCGAAACGCTGGCTTCGCTCGGCAACCCGGCCGAGGGCGGGTTCTGGCTGCGCACCGGGTTGGTCAGCGAGCCCCGCCCCGGGCGCGTTCAGGCGCCGGGCGGCGCTTCGGCGCAGGTGGAGTTGCGCCCCTCGGGCAATGCGCCCGGCGCGGGCAGCCAGATGTCGCTGGCGGCCTTCCGCGCCATGGATCTGTCCCTGACCGACCTGCATCGGCTGGAGGTCTTCACACGCTGAGCAGCAAGCCCCGGCGCGCGCCC
>SKMI01000357.1 GCA_007121115.1 Paracoccaceae bacterium
CCAAGGACGGCGAAGGCCGCAGCCTCGGCCCGCCGCGCGCCCTCATCCGCAGTGTCCGACAGGATGAAGATGTCGCAATCCCCCGCCTGCCCGGTCCGCGCCAGCCCGGCGGCCATTTCGCGCACCCGCGCGGCCACCGGCGCGGGCGGTTCGCCGCAGATCAGCCACAGGATGGCGGTGCGCGCGGGCGTTGCCTCGCGATCTGGCGTCGGCGCACGCACAGGTCGCACCCCCAGCGCCGAGGTCACCGCCGCCCCCGCCAGCCACAGCGCGTTCAGCGCGAACAGGCCCAGCACCAGCCCGGCCAGCCAGGGATTGGTCGCCGGCAGGTCCAGCCCCCAGGCCAGGAGCGCCACCAGCACCCCGGCCAGCAGCACCACCGCCGCCAGTTGCCGCCATCGCACCGCTGTCAGGCCAGCCTCCATGCTCAGCGGCCCAGCGGTGGCCAGATGCGCCCGAACACCCCGTCACGCTTGAAGGCATGCTGAAGCGCCGCGCCCACATGCAGCAGGATCAGCGCCACGAGGATGAAGCGCGCGTTGGAATGGATCGCCTGCGCCGTCTCGGCCAGCGAATCCGAGCGCGGCACCATATGCGGGACACCGATTGCATCGAGCATTTCCACCGGGAACCCGCCCGCGCGGACTCGGACATAACCGCTGATGGTCATCACCAGCAGCATCCCGTAAAGCCCCCAATGCGCGGCCTTGGCCGCGGCGACCTGCCAGTCGGGCATCGAAGCGGGCATCGGCGGTGCGGGGGTCAGCACCCGCCACAGGATCCGCACCACCACCAGCAGGAAGATGATAACGCCCCCGTTCTTGTGCAGAATGAACAGCAGATCCTGCGTCGATCGTTCGATCCCCTCCTGCTGCATGATGTTGGCGATGGGGATGGTGGCGATAATCAACACCGCCGCGACCCAATGCAGGAAGCGGACCGGCATGGCGTAGCGGCCACCCCCGCCTGGCGCTTGCCCCGTTTCAGCCTGCATGGTCATTGCGCCCTCCTGTCTCGAACGTTAGGACATCGTGGCGGTTCGTCTCCACCTACGCCCGCACCTGCGACATCGTCCGCACCTGCGACATCGTCGCACGGGACATAATGCGGTCGCGGCAAAGGCAAGTCACGCTCGACCGGCCCCGCAATCGCGGCGTTCACTGGCTCGTGATGCGCGGCGCGCGGAAAAGCATAGTTGACAAGCGTATGACAGTGCTAGCTCCGCGGCATGGTTGATCGCGCCGATATCCCAGAAACTTCACGCTTTGCCGCGCTCCGCCCGCCGCAGCGTGCGGCGCTCGCGCTTTGGGCGGTGCTGTCCGCCGTGGCTGTCGGCGCGGGGGCGCTGTTGGTGACCCTGGGCGGCGCGCCCGCCGCGGCCGGATATGCCGCCCTTGTCACCTTGGCAGCCTGTGCGCTGGGTGGCTGGGTGATCCTGCGCGGGCTGGGCAGCGGTGCGTATCCGCACGACCGTCTGGGCCTGTGCAACGCGGTGACCATGGCACGCGGTGCCGGGATCGCCGTGCTAGCGGGGCTGGCGGTGGCACCTCAGGCCTTGACGGGAAGTGACGGCTTCGGCTGGGCGGTGGTCGCCCTTGCCGCGGGGGTGCTGGCACTTGACGGCCTGGACGGCTGGCTGGCGCGCCGGTCGGGGCTGCATTCGCGTTTCGGCGCGCGTTTCGATGTGGAGTCGGATGTTGTCTTTGCCGTGGTCATGGCAGTGCTGGCCTGGCAGGCAGACAAGGTCGGCGCGTGGTTCCTGTTGATCGGCGGCTTGCGTCCGGCGTTCCTGCTGGCGGGCGCCGTGTGGCGTGCGCTGCGTGCGCCCCTGCCCGATGCGCGGTGGCGCAAGGTCATGGCGGGGGTGCAGATGGGGGTGCAGGTGGCGCTCCTCGCCCCGTTACTGGCGCCCCCCTTGTCGCACGCGGTCGGTGCTGCCATTCTCATCGCCATCATGACCTGTTTCGCTGTCGATATCCGCTGGCTCTTGCGCAGGCACTCCCAACCCGCAGCCTTGCGGGAGGGGTAATGGCGTCCGGTGGCACCGCCACGGCGCTCAGGGCGCTGATCGCTGCGGCGCTGTTGTATCTTATCCTGATCCAACCGAACCACCCGGCGGCCATGACCTGGGGAGCGCTGGCGATGTTTCCGCTGGAACTGCCCGCCCTGCTGGCGCTGGTGATGCTGGCCGGACGCGGCACGGCAGGCAGGGTGCTGCGTGGTCTGCTGGTGGCGGTGCTGGTTGTTGTCGCACTCCTGAAGGTGGCGGACTTCGGCACCTTCATCGCCTACAACCGCGGCTTCAACCTGATCGTGGATTACAACCTGATCCCCGCCGCCTGGGAGCTGTCGCGCGGAAGTTTCGGCACCGCGCTGGCGGCGGGCGCTGTGGCCGTAGCACTGGTGGTGGTGGTCACGGTGACCGCTGGTCTTTGGTGGGCGCTGGGGGTCTGGGCGGGGCTTGGCCGGGCCCGGCCCGCGCGCTTGAGCGCGGCGGTGCTGCTGGTCCCGGCACTGGCCGTGGCGGTGGCCGAGATCGGCCAGGCCCGCCGCGCCTGGACCCTGCCGCCCGAGGTCCGGCAGGCGATCCCCGGCGCCGCCTTCACCGCGCGGGTGGCGCTGGAACGGGTCGCGCAGGTGCGCGACACCCGCGCCGATCTGGCCGCCTTCCGCGAAGCGGCGCGGCGCGATCCGATGGTGGGCGTGGGGCCGCTCTTCGACCGTCTGGGCAACCGCGACCTCATCCTGATCTATGTCGAAAGCTACGGACGGTCGAGCTTCGAAAACCCGCTCTACATCGACACCCACACCGGCACCCTGCGCGCGATCGAGGCCGATCTGGCCGACCGTGGCCTGGCCATGCGCTCGGGCTGGTCGCGCGCGCCGATGGTGGGCGGGCAAAGCTGGCTCGCGCATGGCTCGGTCGCCTCGGGGATGTGGCTGGACACGCAGGGGCGCTACCGCGCGCTGCTGGCGAGCCCCCGCCGCACCCTGCACCATTTCGCCCAAGGTGAGGGCCGCCGCACCGTGGCGATCAAGCCCGCGCATGTCTTCCCCTGGCCCGAAGGCGCGTTCTTCGGCTTCGACGCCATCTACAACGCCGCCGACCTGGGCTACGCGGGCGAGCGCTTCAACTGGGCGACCATGCCGGATCAGTTCACGCTCCACGCGTTGGACCAGCTGGAGCGGAGCGCCCCGCAGGGCGCGCGCACGCCGCTGATCGCGCAGGTGGCGCTGGTCTCGTCCCACGCGCCCTTCCTGCCGGTGCCGCCGGTGATCGACTGGGACCAGATCGGCGACGGCACCGTGTTCAACCAATGGGCCAATGACGGCGACCCGCCCGAGGTCGTCTGGCGCGACCATGACCGGGTGCGCGAGAAGTTCCGTCTTGCCATCGACTACAGCCTGCAGGCGGTGGGCGCCTGGGCCGCGCG
>SKMI01000242.1 GCA_007121115.1 Paracoccaceae bacterium
GAGGCGCAGGACGTCCATGCCGATCTGCGCCTCGAACTTCTTGCGCTCTGCCAGATCCTCGACATCCATCCCCAGCGTGGAATGCGAGAAGCCGAGCCGGTTCAACTGCCGCTCGTTCAGCCGCAGCAGGCAGGCGGTGACGGCGGTCAGGTCGCGGTCTTCCAGCCAGCGCTCATAGGCCTCGCGGTCGCGGTGAATGATGCGGCCCCACAAGCCGATCAGACCATCGTTGCGGCGCTTGGGCGTCATGTGGGTCGGCACATTCGCAGTCATCGTCATGGGATCCTCCATCGGTTTGATGCCCGGAAAACGCGCCGAAGCGGGGTTTCATCCATCGGTCACGGCAGCGTGACCGCCGCACGAATTTTCGCCGCAGCGCAGGATGAAAACCCGCTCTCGCGCGTTTGATGGGGGATATGGCGCGCGGGCGCAGGTTTGCGAACGCCGCGCTGTCATTCCAGCGACCCTTTGCCCGAGAGGCCCCGATGCGTCAGACCGAGCGCCTGATCGACAACACAGCCTTGTCCGCCCGCGGGGGCGGCAGCGTGGTCACGATTGACTCGCCGCCCCCCGCGGTCGCCGGGCGGTGGCGGCGGTGCCTGACCATGGCCGCGGCACTCCTGCTGATCTGGGCGGCGCTAACCGATTTCCGGGCGGATGCGCTGGTCTTCGGCCTGCCTGCGGTTCTGGCGGGCGCGGCGCTGGTGTTCCTGATGCCCTTCAGCCCCGGCTGGCGGCTCAGCCCGCGCGGGGCGCTGGGCTTCGTTTGGTGGTTCGCGCTTCAGTCGGTGCGCGGGGCGGTGGATGTCGCCTGGCGCGCCTTTGCCCCGCGGATGCCGCTGCGGCCCGGCTTTCGCCGCCACCCGCTGACCCTGCCTGCGGGCGCGCCGCGGGTGCTGTTTCTCAACACTGTCACGCTGCTGCCCGGCACGCTTTCGGCCGAGGTCACGGGCGATGCGGTGATTGTCCACATGCTCGATACAAGCGCCGATCTGGAGGCCGATCTGACCGTGATTGAAGCACGCGTGGCGGCGCTTTTCGCGCTGAACTGACACTCAGGAGATTTCGATGACCCTTTTCCTTGGAGCGATCCTTGTCATCCTGCTGGCCAGCATCATCGCCGGGTTGGTCCGGGTCCTGCGCGGGCCGGAACCGGCCGAGCGGATGCTGGCGGCGCAGCTGTTCGGCACCGCCGCCGTGGCGATACTGCTGATCCTGTCGCGGCTGATGGACACGCCCGCGCTGCTGGACGTGGCCATGGTGTTCGCGCTGCTGGCGGCGGTGACGCTGGTGGCCTTCGTGGTGCTGGCCTCGCGGAGGGCGGGCTGATGCTGGACATCCTTGGCGCCGCCCTGATCGGCCAGGGCACCGTGTTCTTCGTCGCTGGAACCGTGGGGTTGTTGCGGTTTCCGGACATCTTCTGCCGCCTGCACGCGCTGACCAAGGCCGACGGGCTGGGCCTGGCGCTGATCGCGCTGGGCGTGGCGCTGATGGCCGATGGCGTGGGCTATCTGGTCCGCATCGCGCTGATCTGGTTCTTCGTCGCCGTTGCAGGCGCCACCTGCGGGCACCTGATCGCGCGGTATGCGCGGCGCACCATGCCGGGGGTGCGCGATGACTGACCCCATCCTCATCTTCGACCTGCTGCTTGCGGCGGCGGTGGTGGCGCTGGCGGTGGCGTCGCTGAGCGTGCGCGACCTGTTCGTGGCCATCGTGCTGTTCATCACCTTCGGGCTCTTGTCGGCGCTGGCCTGGGTGCGGCTGGCCGCCCCTGACGTGGCACTGGCCGAGGCCGCCATCGGCACCGGCGTGACCGGCGCGCTGCTGCTGAAGACGCTGCATCACCTGCGCTATGTCACCGGCACGCTGAACCGCCCCGAGGCTTTCAGCGTCACCCCCGCCGCGCCGGTCCCCGCGCCCGTGCTCTGGGCCAACGCGGCCTTCTGCGGGCTGATCACGCTGGGGCTGGCGGTGGCGTTCCTGGGCGCGCCGCGCTCCGGGCCGGGGTTCGATGCGCTGGTGGCCGAGGCGCTGCCGCAAAGTGGCGTGGAGCATCCGGTGACGGCGGTGCTGCTGAGCTTCCGCGCCTATGACACGCTGATGGAGGTGGTGGTGCTGCTGGCCGCCGTGATCGGCGTCTGGCAGATCGAACGCGGGCTTTCGGACGCTCCGGCCCCGGTGCTGGGCGAGGTGTTCCAGGGCTTCGCCCGCCTGACCCTGCCCGCCATCGTGGTGGTCGGCACCTACCTGCTGTGGAAAGGGGCCGAGGCGCCGGGCGGCGCGTTTCAGGGCGGCGCGGTGCTGGCGGCGGTGGGTCTGCTGCTCCTGCTCTCGCGGCTTTACGTGCCGCAGCCGTCGCACCGCGGCGTGGCGCGCTGGGCCTTCGTTCTGGGCACCGGCGTCTTTGCCGGGGTGGCGCTGCTGGTGGCGGGCGGCGGGCGCGTGGCGTTCGAATACCCGCCCGAGCACGCCAAGACCCTGATCCTGCTGATCGAGGGGCTGGTGACCATTTCCATCGCCGTCACCCTGGCCGCGCTCTTTCATGGGCGCGAGCCGGTGGCGCTGCGCACTGACGGAGGGCGCGGATGATGTTCGGGACCATGCCTCAACTGACGCCGGACCTGATCTACGGGGTGACCGGGATCGCCGTTTTCGCCATCGGGCTGGTGGGGGCGCTCTGCGCGCAGGACCGGCTGCGGCGCGTGCTGGCGCTGAAGCTGTGTTCGGTGGGCGCGGGCTTCGTGCTGGTGGTTGCCGCCTGGCGCGTGCCCCCCGCCGCGCCGGACCCCGTGCCGCACGCGCTGGTTATCACCGGGATCGTGGTGATGGTCAGCGCCACCGCCGTCGCCCTTGCCCTGATCCGCCGCCTGCAAACGCTGGAAACCGAAGATGACGCTTGACCCGATGATCCTGGCCCTCTTCGCCCCGCTGTTCGGGGCGGTGGCGGCCTTTGTGTTTCCGCGCGCCGCCGGGGCCGTGGGGCTAGCGGCGGTGCTGGTCACCTGTGCCGCCGTGGCCGCACTGGCGCGGCAGGTGCTGGATGCGGGCGCGATCACGCTGGAGCTGGGCGGCTGGGCCCCGCCGATGGGGATTGCCCTGCGCGCCGACGGGCTGGGCGTGGCCATGCTGGCCATGACCGCCGCCGTGGGGCTGCTGGTCAGTGTCGGCGCGCTCGATGCCCTGCGCGAGGCGCGCCAGCGGCAGTATTTCTGGCCGCTCTGGCTTCTGCTGCTGACCGGCATGAACGGCGTCTACCTCAGCACCGATATCTTCAACCTCTATGTGATGATCGAGGTGATCGCGCTGGCTGCCGTGGGACTTACGGTGCTTTCGGGCACGAAGGAAGCCGTGCGCGCTGGTCTGGAATACATGTATGCCTCGATCCTGGGCGCGCTGCTGTTCCTGATGGGGGTGGGGTTCGTCTATCTGC
>SKMI01000031.1 GCA_007121115.1 Paracoccaceae bacterium
GGCCGGGCGCCGCGCGCGCGGCGCGCGGCGCCCGGCCCAACGCCTGTACCGTCGCAGGGAACCTGCGGCGGTTCAGGGGACGGGAGAACCCGTCGCGCCTGGAGCGCAAGAACACCGGCAAAGCAAGACGGGGGACCGAAGCCCCCCGCCTGATGAGTCAGCAAGTGTTGTGCGGCTCACGCCATGGCGGCGCGGGCCTTGTCGACGATCTGCCCGAAGGCCTCGGGCTCGTGCACGGCCAGATCGGCCAGCACCTTGCGGTCGACCTCGATCCCGGCCAGCGCCAGCCCGTGGACGAAGCGCGAATAGGTCAGGGTCGGATCCACCGCACGCACCGCCGCGTTGATCCGCTGGATCCAAAGCGCACGGAAATTGCGCTTGCGGGTCTTGCGGTCGCGGGTGGCGTACTGGTTGGCCTTGTCCACCGCCTGCGTGGCGGTGCGGAAGTTGCGCGAGCGGGCGCCATAATAGCCCTTGGCGGCCTTGACCACCTTGCGGTGGCGGGCGTGGGTCACCTTGCCGGATGTAACGCGGGACATGTCTGGAACTCCTCAGCGATCGTAGGGCATGTATTTCTTGACGATGCGGGCATCCTGATCCGACAGGACCGTGGTGCCGCGCGCGTCGCGAATGAACTTGGGCGTCCGCTTGATCATGCCGTGGCGCTTGCCGGCCTGCGCCACCTTGACCTTGCCGCTGGCGGTCATGGAAAAGCGCTTCTTGGCGCTCGATTTGGTCTTCATCTTGGGCATTTCCGTCTCCTTGCGGGTCTTGAACGGTGATGACCGCGGCTCGGCATGCCACTCCGGCCGGCCCCGGTCCGATCCGTATCGGATCAGACCGCAGCCTATACTGCGCCCGCGCACCCGCT
Organism: Paracoccaceae bacterium; assembly: GCA_007121115.1. GTDB lineage: Bacteria > Pseudomonadota > Alphaproteobacteria > Rhodobacterales > Rhodobacteraceae > Rhabdonatronobacter. The sequence continues at coordinate 872 of SKMI01000031.1, forward strand.
TCAAGGGGCCGCATGCCGGTTTCCGGACATCCCCCGCCCCCTTTTCATCTGTGCCGAAATATCCTCAGGGGGTGAATGCGCGGCTTGCCGCGCAGAGGGGGCAGAATGCCCCCTGATCCGCCCGCAGGGCCAGAAGACTTGCGCCCGCGGAACGCGGGCGCGCCGCAAGGTCACGCCAGGGACAAGCTGGTTGCGCTTCCCCGAAGCCCGAGGTGCCGCTCAGCGCGGCATCCCGCAGGCGCCGACCAGTTCTTCGTAGCGGGCAACGATCCAGTTCGGCGCGTCCTCGGGGATCGCCTCGTCGATCGAGCCCGAAAGCCGCGCGAACACGGCCGCCGAGCGCGACTCGTCCACCATCTCCACCGTCCCCGCCGGCACCGCACGCTCGAAGACGATCAGCGCCACCGCCACCAGCAGCATGCCGCGCAGCACGCCGAAGAAGAACCCCAGCCCCTGGTCCAGCCCCCCCAGCGCCGAGCGCCGCACCAGCGACGAAAACAGTGGCGTGAACAGCGCCGCCAGCACCAGCACGATGGCGAAGACCGCGGCAAAGGCGGCGATGATGGTCAATTCGCAACTGTCGCCGAGGAAATCGCCCAGATAAGGCACTTCGCGGATCAGCGGCTCCATCGCCGGGGCAAGGATGAAGGCCAGGACCGCCGCCGCGACCCAGCCCAGAATCGCCAGCATCTCACGCACGAAGCCGCGCGAATAGGCCAGGATCGCCGAGATGATGATGACCGCGGCCACCACACCGTCGATGATGGTGAAGGCTTCCATATGCTTGCTCTCCTGCCCCGCTACCCACTGACGACGTGTCAGCCCGCGCCGAAATACGCCCCCGTGAACGCCGTCAGGTCGGGCATCTGCACCACGTCCAGACCGGCATCCCCGCCGAACTTGCTGCGTGCGGGCGCGATCGCCCGGCAGAAACCAAGTTTTTGCGCCTCTTTCAACCTGTTTTCGGTCTGCACCACCGGGCGCAGGGCACCGGACAGGCTGATTTCACCGAAAACCACCGTATCGGCGGGCAATGCCACATCCTCGCGCGCTGACAGAAGCGCCGCCGCCACCGCCAGATCGGCGGCGGGTTCGGACACCTTCATCCCTCCCGCCACGTTCAGGAACACGTCCATCCCGGCAAACGGGATGCCGCAGCGCGCTTCCAGCACTGCCAGGATCGTCGACAGCCGCGCCCCGTCCAGTCCCACCACTGCCCGGCGCGGCGTGCCCAGCGTCGACTGCGCCACCAGCGCCTGGATCTCGGTCAGCAGTGGGCGCGTCCCCTCGATCCCGGCAAAGACCACCGAGCCGGGGCTGGGCGTGCCGCGTTCGGACAGGAACAGGGCGGAAGGGTTGGCGACCTCCGAAAGTCCGCGGCCCGTCATCTCGAACACGCCGATCTCGTCCGCCGGGCCGAAGCGGTTCTTGACGCTGCGCAGGATCCGGAACGGGTGGCCGCGCTCGCCCTCGAAGTACAGCACCGTGTCCACCATGTGCTCGACCACGCGCGGCCCGGCGATCTGGCCCTCCTTGGTCACATGGCCGACCAGCACCACCGACACCCCGCGCCGCTTGGCGAAACTGACCAGCTCATGCGCCGCCGCGCGCACCTGCGCGACCGAGCCCGGCGCGCTTTCCACCGTGTCCAGCCACATGGTCTGGATCGAATCGATCACGGCAAGGTCCGGGCGCTCGCGGTCGAGCGTGGTCAGGATGTCGCGCAGCGCGGTTTCGGTGCCCAATGAGACCGGCGCCTCGGCCAGTCCCAGCCGCCGGGCGCGCAGCCGCACCTGCGCGCCTGCCTCCTCGCCCGAGACATAAAGACACCGCAGCCCCTGCCCGGCGAACCCCGCCACCGCCTGCAACAAGAGCGTCGACTTGCCGATCCCCGGATCGCCCCCCACAAGGATGGCCGACGCCGGGACCAGCCCACCACCCAGCACCCGGTCCAGTTCCGCCAACCCGGAGGTGCGGCGCGGTGGCGGCGCCTCGTCATCTTCCAGCGTGCCAAGCGCGATCTCGCGCCCGCGCGCTTTCAGCGCCCGCGCCCCCGGCCCGGCGCCCAGCGGCGCATCCTCGGTGATTGTGTTCCACGCCCCGCAGGCATCGCAGCGTCCCGCCCATTTGCGGTGCTTCGCCCCGCAGGCGGAGCAGGTGAAACTGGTGGCGGATTTGTTCATGCCCGGGCGTTATGGCTTGCGCGGGCCGTCAAGCGCAAGGCCCCAGAACCTTTGCGCGTTCATGGCGAAGCAGACGAGCAGGCTTGGCCCTGACGCGTGCGCGCGCTAACACGCAGGTATGACCGAGACCCGAACCACCGTGCAACGCGCCTATGACGCGCTGACCGCCGAGGATGACGGCCGGGTCTGCCGCGATATCTCGGACACGGCCTGCAACCAGCAACCGCAAAACTTCCTGCGCCACGCCAGCGCGCTGGGGCTGAACAAGGCCGCCGACGGGCTGGCCGACCCCAAGCTGGTGCTGTCCTGGCTGATGACGCATCTGGGCGCGCCCGCCGCGCTGATCGGCCTTCTGGTGCCGATCCGCGAGGCCGGATCGCTCCTGCCGCAGCTTTTCACCGCCGCGCGCATCCGGGCGATGGCCCGGCGCAAATGGGCCTGGGCGGGGGCGGCGCTGGGTCAGGGCGCGGGGGCGGCGCTGATGCTGGGGGCCGCGCTGACGCTGGAGGGGCTGGTCGCCGGGCTGCTGATCCTGACCGGGCTTGCGGTGCTGGCGCTGTCGCGCTCGGTAGCGTCCGTCGCCTACAAGGACGTGCTGGGCAAGACCATCGACAAGGGGCAGCGTGGCACGGTCACGGGGCTGGCGGCCTCATGGTCATCGGTGGTGGTGATCGGTTTTGCTCTGGTGCTGATCGCGTTTTCCGACGCGCGCTTCGCGGTCGTGGCCGGGGCGCTTGCACTGGCCGCAGGGGCCTGGGTGCTGGCGGGCGTGATCTTTGCCGGGCTGGCCGAGGATCCCGGTGCGCAGGACGGCGGCGCCAACGGCTGGCAGGCGGCCATCGCCAACCTGGGCTATCTGCGCGAGGACCCGCAACTGACCCGCTTCATCGCCGCGCGCGGGCTCCTGACCGCCACGGCGCTGGCCCCACCCTGGCTGGTGGTGCTGGCCGCGGGCGACGGGGGCGCGGCGCTCGAAGGGCTGGGCGCGCTGGTGCTGGCCTCGGCCCTGGCCGCGCTGGTCTCCGGCTATGTCTGGGGGCGGCTGGCGGACCGGTCTTCGCGCCGGGTGCTGATCTGGACCGGGATCAGCGGTGCGACGGGCATGGTGTTGACGCTGATCTTCTGGGCGCTGGGGCTGTCGGGCACGCTCTGGGCCATGCCGCTGGCGCTGTTCGCGATCATGGTGGCGCATCAGGGTGTGCGGCTGGGGCGGTCGACCTATCTTGTGGACATGGCCGCCAAGGACCGCCGCGCGATCTATACCGCCATTGCGAACACGGTGATCGGCGCTATCCTGTTGGCCAGCGGGATCTTTGGCGCCATCGCCGGGCTGTTCGGTGCCGCCGTCACGCTGGGGCTGTTTGCGCTGATGGCGCTGGGCGGGGCCTGGGTCGCCTACGGGCTGAAGGAACTGGGGGAGGCATGAGCGCGTTTCTGGAAACACCGCAGGGGCGGCACATCGCCTATAACCGCACCGAAGGCCGCGCACCCGGGGTGGTGTTCTTGGGCGGGCTGGTGTCGGACATGACCGGGACCAAGGCGACGCATCTGGAAGCCTGGGCCCGCGCCGAAGGCCGCGCCTTCCTGCGCTTCGACTACTCGGGCCACGGCGAAAGCTCGGAACGGTTCGAGGATGGCTGCGTCGGCGACTGGGCCGAAGACGCGCGCGAGGCCATCACCACCCTGACCGACGGCCCGCAGGTGCTGGTCGGCTCGTCGATGGGCGGCTGGATCGCGCTCCTGCTGGCGCGCGCGATCCCCGAACGGATCGCCGCCATCGTCGGCATCGCCGCCGCGCCGGATTTCACCGAAGACAGCATGTGGGCCGAGGCCAGCGACGAACAGCGCGCGCAGCTGATGAACGAAGGGTTCTTCATCGAGCCCTCGGACTATTCCGACGAGGGCTACATCGTCACCCGCCGGATGATCGAGGACGGTCGCCACAACCTCGTTCTGCGCGCGCCGCTGTCCCTGCCCTTTCCTGTGCGCCTGCTGCACGGGACGGCGGATACGGATGTGCCCGTGGCGGTGGGGCTGCGGCTGATGGAACACGCCGACTGCGCCGATCTGCGGCTGACGCTGGTCAAGGGCGCGGATCATCGCTTTTCCACGCCCGAATGCCTGGACCTGATCACCGACACCATCGCCACACTCCCCGGCACCTGAGGACAGACGCCCGATGCCCCGCACCCTGAGCGCCCGCGATATCCTGGTCCGGCTGGTCGCCTTCCCCACGGTCAGCCGCGACAGCAACCTGCCCCTGATCGACTGGGTGGAGGGCTATCTGGCCGAGCACGGGATCACGGCCACCCGCGTGCCCTCGCCCTGCGGGACCAAGGCGCATCTGTTTGCCCAGGTCGGCCCCGATGTGCCCGGCGGCGTGGTGCTTTCGGGCCATACCGATGTGGTGCCGGTGGACGGGCAGGACTGGAGCACCGATCCGTGGCAGGTCACCGAACGCGACGGGCGGCTATACGGGCGCGGCACCTGCGACATGAAGGGGTTCGACGCGCTGGCCATAGCCGCCATGGTGCAGGCGCAGGGGATGGACCTTGCCCGCCCTCTGCAACTCGCGCTGTCGTATGACGAGGAGGTCGGCTGCATGGCGGTGGTCGATCTGGTCGCCGCCATGGTCGAGCATCTGCCGCGCGCCGAGGCGGTGATCGTGGGCGAACCGACGGGCATGCAGGTGGTCACCGGCCACAAGGGCGGCACCGGCTACCGCGTGCATGTGCGCGGGTACGAGGTGCATTCCTCGATCCTGCACAGGGGCGTCAGCGCGGTGATGGAGGGAGCGCGCCTGATCCAGTGGGCCAATGACCGGAACGCCGAGAGTGCGCGTGCCACGCCCGGCCCGCTGGCCGCGCCCTTCGATCCGCCCTGGACCACGCTGCATGTGGGCACCATTTCCGGCGGAACCGCGCATAACATCACCGCCAGGGACTGCCATTTCGCGCTCAGCTTCCGGGTCGTGCCGGACGATGATCCGGAGACCTGGTGCGCGGCCTTCGAGGCCGAAGCGGCACGGGTCGAGGCCGCCATGCAGGCCATCCGACCGGAGGCAGCGATCCACCTTGACCGCTACTTCGCCATGCCCGGCCTGCAACCCGAACCAGGCGGCAAGGCAGAAGAACTGGCCCGCCGCCTGACCGGCGACAACGGCACCCATGTGGTCAGCTACGGCACCGAAGGCGGGCAGTTTCAGGCGCGGGGATATTCCACCGTGGTCTGCGGCCCCGGAGACATCGCCCAGGCGCACCAGCCTGACGAATTCATCGAAATCGCGCAATTCGAGGCTGGCGCGGCCTTCCTTGACCGACTGATTCAGGAATTGCAGACGCGCTGAGCAATCCGCGATAGCGTCAGATGAATGACCAAGCGCATCCCGGCCACACAACCCGGCCCCGCGAAACAGGTGTCATGTCGCCGCCGCCTGATCGGCGCGGGCCATCGAGACAATGCTTGATCGTAGTAGAGGCCGCAGCCTTGTTGCGTTGCGGGCGGGTGCGGTTTGCGATCGTTCTGTGCGGAAGGTCCGAAAAGCCAAACAACCCCGTTCAGCAATGACAACAAGCAAACGCGCCCCGAAACGTACCAGCCACCCGGTTGAGACACCGCAACTCCATCCGGGCGCAATCTGCCTGACATCGCGCAAGGCCACTCAGGCCGACGCGTGAGGCCCGCAGGCCACCGGGCCGCACGTCGCTCAATAACTCCGGATCAGCCCTACCAGTCGACCCTGAATCTTCACCCGGTCGTCGCTCAGCACGCGCGTTTCATAGGCCGGATTCGCGGCTTCCAGCGCGATCATTCCGCCAGTGCGCCGGAAGCGCTTGAGCGTCGCCTCCAGCCCGTCCACCAGCGCGACGATGATATCGCCGTTGTCGGCGGTGGTCTGTTCGCGAATCACCACGATGTCGCCATCGTTGATCCCCAGATCGATCATGGAATCGCCCTGCACCTCGAGCGCGTAGTGACTGCCGCGCCCGGACAGCATCGCGCCCGGCACGGCGACGGTGTTCAACTCCTCGCTGATGGCCTCGATCGGGGTGCCCGCAGCGATCCGCCCCATCACCGGAACGCTGAGCGATTGCGCTTCCTCCACCGCGCGTGCGGCCTCGGGTCGGTGGACCGGATCCGACGCGGACGGGCGCCCACCCTCGATCACCTGCGGCGCAAAAGCCCCGCGACTCAGTGGCTCCGGCAGTTTCAGCACCTCGATGGCGCGCGCACGATGCGGAAGCCGGCGGATGAAACCGCGTTCCTCCAGCGCCGTAATGAGCCGGTGAATCCCGGATTTCGACCGCAGGTTCAGCGCGTCCTTCATCTCGTCAAAGGATGGCGCCACCCCATCGGCCTGCATCCGTTCATGAATGAGCTTGAGTAGATCGATCTGCTTTCGCGTCAGCATGTTTCCCCCTGCATCCGCGCCCGTTGGCGCGTTCCCGAACATCCACAATGATCGCGCGATTTTCACCTCTTGTTCTATCTATGTTCGGGGCCCTTGTCAACAATGTCGTTACGGTGACGCAGCCGAAATGCGGTCAGAACCGTTCCAGGGGAATGTAGCGCACCGACGTGCCGCGCGCGGCGGGCGTGGCGCGTGCAGGCCGGATCAACAGTGCATCGGCCTCGGCCAGAACCGAGACCAGCGAACTGTCCTGCCGCGCGAAGGGTTCGATCAGCGGCGCGCCGTCGTCTCCGGGCAACAGACGGGCGCGCATGTAATGGTCGCGCGGGCCATTGGCGCCCAGATCGCAGGCCAATCGCGCCGTCGCACTGGCCCGCGGCCAGGCGCCCAGACCCAGCATCGCCCGCAGCGCCGGAATCATGAAAAGATGCCCGCAGACAATTGACGAGACAGGGTTTCCCGGCAAGCCCAGCATCACCGCCCGGCCCAGACGCCCGGCCATCAGCGGCTTGCCGGGGCGCATGGCGATCTTGTAGAAATCGGGCGCTGCATCAAGCTCCGCCAGAACCGGCCGCACAAGATCATGATCGCCGACCGAGGCGCCGCCGGTGGTCACCACCATGTCGGCGTCGCATGCGAGTTCCAGCACCGAACGCAGGCTTTCGCGGCTGTCGCGCGCAATGGGCAGGATGCGCGCGACCCCACCCTCGGCCCGCACCATGGCAGCGAGGGCAAAAACGCTGGACGCGACGATCTGGTCGGCGCGGGGAGTGTCGCCCGGCATCACAAGCTCGTCTCCGGTGGCGATCAGCGCCACTTCAGGGCGGCGGCTGACCGAAACCTCGGCCACATTCATCGCCGCGAGCAGGGCCAGATCGACAGACCGCAAGCGGCGCGGGGCGGCCAGTGTGTCCCCTTTGGCAAAATCGCCGCCGCCTGAACGGATATGCGTTCCAGGGGCACAATCTTCCGTAATTGCAATATACTCGCCGTCGATCTTCACGTCTTCCTGGATGACCACGCGGTCGGCGCCAGACGGCACCGGGGCGCCGGTGAAAATCCGCGCTGCCTCGCCCGACGCGAGCGTGCCGGCAAAGGCCGTGCCCGCTGCTGCCACACCGACGACACGGACCCGGGGACCCGGACCGTTGACTGCGTAGCCGTCCATCGCCGAGACAGCGCAGGGCGGCTGGCCACGCGTGGCCGCCACGGGCGCGCGCAGGATGCGGCCGTCGGCATCGGCCAACGGCACGGTTTCGGTCTTCAGCGGGGACACCAGCGCGAAAACCCGGGCCAGCGCTTCCTCGACCGGGATCATGGGCGTTTCGTGCGTTGCATTCACTCCGCCTCGTATCGTCCTGATTTGCCGCCATCCTTGAGCGCAATATCGATATCCGTGATGCGCATGGACTTCTCGGCGGCCTTGAGCATGTCGTAGACCGTGAGCGCAGCGACCGAGACGGCGGTGAGCGCCTCCATCTCAACCCCGGTCTGGCCGGTCGTGCGGACCTCGGCACGCAGGCGAATCCCGGGGAGCGCCGGATCGGGCTCCAGATCGAGGTTGACCCTGGTGATCGGCAGCGGGTGGCAGAGCGGGATCAGATCGGCACAGCGCTTGGCGCCCATGATCCCCGCCAGTCGCGCAACGCCGAGCACATCGCCCTTCTTCGCGCGCCCCTCGGTGACCAGCGCCAGTGTCTCGGGGCGCATGACCACCGCGCCGCGCGCCACCGCGACGCGCGCGGTCACGGCCTTTTCGGACACATCGACCATCTGTGCGCGGCCCTCGGCGTCGAAATGGGTCAGATCGGCCATTCACAGCCCCCCTTCGGCGTTCAGCGGGTTGGCCAGCAGCTTGCGGGTGGCGTCGGCGACGTCCTCGGCCCGCATCAGACTTTCGCCGATCAGGAAGCAACGCGCGCCGAAGCGTGCCATTTCGGCCAGGTCTTCGGGCGTGTGGAGACCGCTTTCACTGACCAGCACTCGGTCGGGCGGGGCGAGCCGCGCCAGCCGCCGCGTCACATCAAGGCTGACCTCGAAGGTGTTGAGATCGCGATTATTCATGCCCAGGAGCGGCGCCTTCAACAGGCTTGCGCGTTCGAGTTCGGCATCGTCATGCACCTCGACCAGCACATCCATACCCCAGTCCATGGCCGCGGCTTCCAGTTCGGCGGCCTGCGGGTCGCTGACGCTGGCCATGATGATCAGGACGCAGTCCGCCCCCAGCGCGCGCGCTTCCACCACCTGATAGGGATCATAGAGGAAATCCTTGCGCAGCACCGGCAGGTCGCAGGCGGCGCGGGCGGCGCCGAGGTACTCATCGGCGCCCTGAAAGGACGGCGTGTCGGTGAGCACGCTGAGGCAGGTCGCACCGCCTTCGGCATAGGCTTGGGCCAGAGCGGGTGGGTCGAAATCGGCGCGGATCAGGCCGCGCGAGGGGCTGGCTTTCTTGATCTCGGCGATCAGCCCGTAGGCCTGCCGCTGCGCTTCGATCAACGCGGCGGCGAAGCCGCGCGGGGGGTCGGCCTCGCGCGCGGCGGCCTCCAGGTCGGCCAGCGGGCGGGCCTCCTTGCGGGCGGCGACCTCTTCCAGTTTGTAGGCCTTTATCTTGTCCAGAATGGTGCTCATGCGCCTGCTTCTTTCGACTTCAGCGGCGCGACGCGTGCCAGCGCCTCCACCCGCGCCAGCGCTGCCCCACTGTCGATACTTTCCCGTGCCATATCAACGCCCTCAGTTGCGGTTTTCGCCTTTTCCGCCACCACAAGCGCGGCGCCTGCGTTCAGCAGCACGGCGTCGCGGTAAGCCCCCGGCGCGCCGTTCAGAAGCCCGCGCAGCGCCTTGGCGTTTTCCTGCGGCGTGCCGCCCAGAATCGCCTCGAACGGGTGTTCGGGCAGGCCCGCTTCCTCGGGATGCAGGTTGAATTCGCGGATCGCGCCACCCTCCAGCGCAGCGACCCGGCTAGGCGCGCTGATCGACAGTTCGTCGGTGCCGTCACCACCATGCACAAGCCAGGCGCGTTCGGCCCCCAGCGCGCGCAATGTCTCGGCCATGGGGCGGATGAGATCGGCCGAAAACGCGCCGGTCAGTTGCCGCCGCACCCCGGCGGGATTTGTCAGCGGGCCGAGGATGTTGAAGATCGTTCTTGTACCCAGTTCGGCGCGCACCGGGCCTACGTGGCGCATTGCTGGGTGGTGCATCGGCGCCATCATGAAGCCTATCCCGGCTTCGGCCAGCGCGCGTTCCACCACCTCGACGCCGACCATCACGTCGATGCCCAGCGCGCCCAACGCATCCGCCGCGCCGGATTTCGACGACAGGTTGCGGTTGCCGTGTTTGGCCACCGGCACCCCCGCGCCCGCCACCACGAAAGCCGCGGCGGTGGAGATGTTCAGCGTGCCCTTGCCGTCGCCGCCGGTGCCGACGATGTCCATGGCGCCTTCGGGGGCGCGAACCCGGTTGCAGCGCGCGCGCATCACCGCCGCCGCCGCCGCGTATTCATCCACGCTTTCGCCACGCGTGCGCAGGGCCATCAGGAAGCCGCCCATCTGCGCGGGCGTGGCCTGCCCTTCGAAGAAGATGGCAAAGGCGGCCTCGGCTTCCTCGCGCGTCAGGGGGCGGGTGGCGGCGGCGGCGATGAGCGGCTTGATATCGTCATTCATGCCGCCACCTTCGCCCGGTCCAGGAAATTGCGCAACATGGCGTGGCCATGTTCGGAGCGGATGCTTTCGGGGTGGAACTGCACGCCCTCGATGGGCAGCGAGCGGTGCATGAGCCCCATGATCGTCCCGTCCTCCAGCCACCCGGTGATTTCCAGGCACTCGGGCAGGGTCTCGCGTTCGACGATCAGCGAATGGTAGCGGGTGGCCGAGAACGGGCTGGGCAGGCCCGCGAACACGCCCTGGCCGGTGTGGTGCATGATACCCGGCTTGCCGTGCACGATATCCCGCGCGCGCACCACCCGCCCGCCGAAGGCCTGGCCGATGGTCTGATGGCCCAGGCAGACGCCCAGCAGCGGGATGCCCGCCTCGGCCGCTGCCAGCGTCAGGGCCAGGCAGATGCCGGCCGCATCCGGGTCGCAGGGGCCGGGCGACAGGACAATCGCCGACGGGTGCAGTGCCATGGCCGCCTGCACGTTCAGCGCATCGTTGCGATGCACCGTCACATCGGCCCCCAGTTCGCCGAAGTAATGCACCAGGTTCCAGGTGAAGCTGTCGTAATTGTCGATCAGAAGCAGCATGGCGCGGGTCCCTTTGGCGGCGTGCGTGCCGCCGGTCGCGCTTTCATGCCCGCAGGGCCGTGCCGGGGTCAAGCCCGCGCGGGCCCGCGCACCCTTCGCGCACCCTTCGCGCACCGATGTGGTTTGATCGGGGGGCGGTTTTGTGCAAGACCGCAAGAGGCGGGGCAAGCGCCGGGTGGCGGCTGGCCCCGCAGCGGGCGGTCGAAGCTGGAGGTCGCTTTGGGCAAGGGATTTGGCGCAGGACTGATCTGGGGCAGCGTCGTCTTCGTGGCGGGGTTCTTGGGGCTTGCGCTGCTGGCGCCGCCGGACGAGGACATGCCCCTGACCGAGCAGCCATCAGCGCCCGAGGTGCCCGCCCCGCAGCCCGAAACCGCATCGCCCGCGCCGGAGCCTTCGGCGGATGTGCCGGAACCTGACGTCGAGAGCGCCGAGGCACCCGCCGCCGCGCCCGCGCCCACCGCCCCGGCAGAGCGCGCGCCTGCCGCGTCCGATGATCCACCGCCGACCCCGTCGCTTGCGCAGACGCCGACACCACCTGCGCCCGCGCCCGCCGATGACCCCGGCCCCGGTGACGTGACCGCCGAAACGGAGACCGAGACCCCGGCCCCGCAGCGCCCC
>SKMI01000065.1 GCA_007121115.1 Paracoccaceae bacterium
ACCCACCCTATGGCGCTTCGGGGGCGCTGCCTGCGCTTGCGCGCAGGCGGGTATATCTGGCGGGTTCCACACCTACCCCAGCAGGTTTGCCGCCAGCACCGCGTGAAACACGACCATGTTCAACCCCGCGTGGCTGAGCACCGACCAGCCGATCCCGCGCGTGTGCCAGGCCAGCGCCGCCCAGACCAGCCCCAGCACCGCCGCGCCGCCCACCAGCGGCGCCGCCCCACCGGGCTGGGTCACGCCCACAGCCAACAGCAACGGCAGGTGCCACGCCGTGAACAGCACCCAGCCAAGGGCGAAGAGCCGCAGGTCATCGCCCGCGACCGAGAGCCACGCCCCGCGCCAGTAAAGCTCCTCCACCGTGCCATTGAGCGCACCCAGCGTCACCGCCAGCGCCACCACCGTCAACGTCACCCCGGCGGGCGGGTCCAGCAGCATCAGCGCCAGAACCAGCGCCACCGGCCCCAGCGCCGCCCAGGGCACCCAGTCCGCGCCGCTCCTCCGAAGGTGCCAGAGGCCCCGTCCGCCCCCTCGCGCTCCGGTGAACCACAGCCCAAGAGGCAGGCAGAACCCCAGCCAGTAGACCGCCATTACCAGCCCGTAGCCCCGCAGCCCCCAGCGGTCGGTGGCGAAGGACACGAACCAGACCATGAAAGCAATCAGCCCCAGCGCCGAGAGGATCAGCGCAACCGGTCCCCGCATCGCCCGCGCCACCGGCTCAGACCAGTTCGCCCGCCAGTGCACGTTCGATCAGCGCCACGGTTTCCGCGACCCCGTAAAGCGCGATGAAGCCACCGAAGCGCGGCCCCTGGCTCTGGCCCAGCAGCACCTCGTAGAGCGCGCGAAACCAGTCGCGCAGCGGCTCGAACCCGTGGTCCTTGCCGACGGCGAAGACCAGCGTCTGCAAGGCTTCTGCGTCCTGCCCGCCGTCCCAGACGCGCAGCCGGTCGGCCAGATCGGTCATGGCCGCCGCCTCGCGCGCATCCGGCGCCCGGAACTCCAGCGTCACGAAGTCGCGGAAATAGGCCAGCGCGAAGCCCGCCGCCGCGTCGAGGTCCGGGTGCGTCGCGGGGCTGGCATCGGGCGCGTAGCGGCGAATGAAGCCCCATAGCCCTTCCTTGCCCGTGGCCCCGGCAACGGACGCCAGGTTCAGCAGCATCGAGAACGGCACCACCATGCGGCTTTCGGGCGGCTGGCCGTTGTGGATGTGCCAGACGGGGTTGGCCAGTTGCTGCTCTGGTGTCTGGCCCGGAAAAGCGCGCAGTTGCTGGTGGTATTCGTCCACCGCCTTGGGGATCACGTCCCACCACAACCGCTTGGCGGTCTTGGGTTTTTGATACATGAAATAGGATAGCGACTCGGTGCTGGCATAGGTCAGCCATTCGTCGATCGACAGCCCGTTGCCCTTGGATTTGCTGATCTTCTCGCCGTTCTGGTCCAGGAACAGCTCGTAGGTGAAGTGTTCCGGCGCCTGCCCGCCCAGTATCTCGCAAATGCGGTCATAGATCGGCGTGTTGGTGGAATGGTCCTTACCATACATCTCGAAATCTACATCCAGCGCCGCCCAGCGCGCGCCGAAATCGGGCTTCCATTGCAGCTTCACGTTGCCGCCCGTCACCGGCAGGGTCCATTCGCGCCCGTCCTCGTCGTCAAACGTGACCTCGCCCCGCGCGCCGTCGACGTGCTTCATGGGCACATAGAGCACGCGGCCGGTTTCGGGATGGATGGGCAGGAAGATCGAATAGGTCTCGCGCCGCTCGTCACGCAGCGATTTCAGCATGACCTTCATCAGGTCGTCATAACGCTCGGCCGCGCGCAACAGCACGTCGTCGAAGCGCCCCGAGCGGTAGAAATCGGTGGCGCTGATGAACGCGTACTCGAAGCCGAAAGTGTCCAGAAATCGCCGCAGCATGGCGTTGTTGTGGTGGCCGAAGCTTTCATGCGTGCCAAACGGGTCGGGCACGTCGGTCAGCGGCTTCTGCAGATGGGCGCGCAGGGCGTCCGGATCCGGCACATTGTCCGGCACCTTGCGCATCCCGTCCATGTCATCCGAGAAACAGACCAGCCGCGTCGGAATATCGCTGATGAACTCGAAGGCGCGGCGGATCATGGTGGTGCGCGCGACTTCGCCGAAGGTGCCGATATGCGGCAGGCCCGAGGGGCCGTAGCCGGTCTCGAACAGCACGTGATCCTTGGGCGGGCGATTGGAGCGCTGGCGGGCCTCGATCCGTTTCAGCACCCGGCGCGCTTCCTCGAAGGGCCAGGCCTTGGACGTCATCGCTGCATCGCGCGAAGGGGTCATGATGGATCACTTCCGTGTGGAACCCGCGCGCCCCGTGCGCCCGGCCGGCCTGCTTCCTATTGCCGACCCCCGCGCAGGTCAATATTCTGGCGCATATGACACAAGCGACCCCCATGACCCCCGACACCGTCCCCCTGGCCCCGCAGGACTGCCTTGTTGCCGTGATGATTGCGGTGTCGGTGGCCGATGCCGACATGCGCACCGCCGAACTGGTCACCATCCAGGGGATCGTCAATCACCTGCCGGTCTTTGCCGATTATGATGTCGACCGCATCCGCGTGGTGGCTCAGACGGTGTTCGACCTGCTCGAAGACGAACACGGGTTGGACGCGCTTTTCGGGCTGATCCGTGGCAGCCTGCCCGAGCGGCTCAACGAGACCGCCTACGCGCTGGCCTGCGACGTGGCCGCCGCCGATGGCACGCTGGAACAGACCGAGTTGCGCCTGCTCGAGGAAATCCGCCACGAACTGTCGGTCGACCGGCTGCACGCCGCTGCAATCGAGCGCGGCGCCCGGGCGCGGCACATGCGCCCGTGAGACTTGTGCCCGTGAGCGCGCGCTGCGGCCAAGGGTTGCGCCGATGCGCCGCACCCGGTAGACGGCTGGGTTAGCGCTAACGACACCCTCGGAGCCCGGCCATGACCCCGGACCAGCAAAGCACGCTCACGGAAGAAATCTGCGCATTGGCGCCGGTAATCCCGGTGCTGGTGATCGAGCGGATAGACCACGCCCGCCCGTTGGCCGAAGCGCTCATCGCAGGCGGCCTGCCGGTGCTGGAAGTCACGCTGCGCACCCCCTGCGCGCTCGACGCCATCGCCGCGATGGCGCAGGTCGACGGCGGCGTGGTCGGCGCGGGCACGCTCCTGAACGCCGATGACGTCCGCGCGGCCAAGGCCGCAGGCGCCCGCTTCGGCGTCTCGCCCGGCGGCACCGCGCCGGTGATCGACGCCTGCATCGCCGAGGAACTGCCGCTATTGCCGGGTGCCGCCACGGCGACCGAGGCGATGGCGCTCATGGACCGCGGCTACACCATGCAGAAATTCTTCCCCGCCGAGGCCGTTGGCGGCGCCGCCTCCCTC
>SKMI01000164.1 GCA_007121115.1 Paracoccaceae bacterium
GAGATCGGCGCGTCCGAAATCGCCCGCGCCATGACCCGGCACAAGGAGCCCTGGGAGCGCCCCGGCACCTGAAGGCCCCGCCCCGGCGGCATGCGGGGGCAGCGCCCGGGAGGGGTGTGGGGGTGGGTGGGTGGGCGATACCCTGAGCGGGCGCTCTTCTCGTAAATGAAAGCCTTTGCGCCCCGGATCAGAGGCTCCGCAACCCCGGCCGCATCTGCTTGCGCGCGGGCGCTATCATCAGCTCATGCAACGCCCAGACAAGCGCGTCCACCCGGTCGGGGCTGCCGCGCCCGGTGAAGCCCTGCGCGGTCATCAGCGCCATCTGATCCTCCAGCGCGCCCAGCCGATCCGTATGGAACACCCGGCCCTGTTCATAGAGCGCCGCGACCGGCTCGGCTCTCAGCCCCTTGCCCTGACGCGCGTGCAGTGCCCGGAACGGCACCAGCGGATTGAGGCTGCGCAGCACCTCGGCCACCATGTCGCCGCCCTGGTTGACCTCGGCCACCACCCGGTCCGCGCTGTGGCGGCGCGCGGCGGCCAGCGCGGCCTCGGCCCAGTGGCCGGGCGAGGTGGCGCGCAGACTCGCATCCTCCAGCACCCAGGCGCGCCAGTCCTGCACCGGGCCGCGCGTCACCGCCCCCGCCACCACGATCCCGCACAGGTCCGAGTTCCGTCCCGAGGACACCGCCGGGTCCACCGCCACCACCACCCGGTCCAGCGGCGGCATCGTATCCGCTCGCACGCGCGCCAGCACGGCGGCGGGCCAGAGCGTGCCCTCGGCATCGTCCAGCAGCACCCCGTCCAGTTCCTGCCGCTCCTCGCGCGTGCCCGCATAGCGCGCCCGCACCTCGGCCAGGAAGGAGGGCGCGAGGAAGGCACGGTTCGCCTCGGTCGGCGCATGGGTGGTGATGGTGGAGGGCGCGGCCAAGAGCCGCTTCAGCGCGGGCTGGTTGCGCGGCGTGGTGGTGACGATGGCGCGCGGATCGGCCCCCAGCCGCAGCGCGAATTGCAGCATGTCCCATGTCGCTTCGGCATTCGGCCATTTGGCCAGTTCGTCCGCCCAGGCGGCATCGAACTGCGGGCCGCGCAGGGCGTCCGGGTCGTTGGCGGAAAACGCGGTGGCGGTGGCGCCGTTGGGCCAGATCAGGCGGCGGCGCGTGGCTTCCCACCTTGGCCGCCGGTCCGGGGGTGAGCAGGCGAGGATGCCGCTGTCGCCGAAGATCATCACCTCGCGCACCTGGTCATAGGTTTCGCCCACCAGCGCCACGCGGCGCGCCGCGGCGCGGTCCAGCGGGCGCGGGCCTTCGACCTGCGCGCGCACCCATTCGGCGCCCGCCCGGGTCTTGCCCGCCCCGCGCCCGCCCAGCGCCACCCATGTGCG
Source organism: Paracoccaceae bacterium (assembly GCA_007121115.1). GTDB lineage: Bacteria > Pseudomonadota > Alphaproteobacteria > Rhodobacterales > Rhodobacteraceae > Rhabdonatronobacter. Next base: position 1,382 of record SKMI01000164.1, read on the forward strand.
CCAGTCGCCGGGGGGCGGCAACTGGTGCGGCTGCGCCCAGAAGTCGAACAGCCATGGCAGGGACGCCAGCGCGTTGTCGCTCAACCCGTCCAGGAACTCATGCACCACCGCCTGCGGCGCGGAGGCAAGCCAGCCTGCGCCCGATCTCGTCGCGGGCGGCAGCAAGGTCGAGCTTGGCCCCGCCCCCGGCATCGTCATTTCCGCCGAGGGCGCGGATGCGTCTGCGTTCTTCATAGATGTTCTCCAATGCCTTGCGCAAAAGGCGCGTCTCGTCCATCACCTCGCGCGCGGCGCGCGCAGGGTCCTGTTCCAGCTCGCGGAGCACCTGATTGATCCGCGTCATCGCGCGCTCGAACTGCTCGGCGGCGATTGCGGCCGGTCCCGTCAGACCCGCCGTCCCCGGTTGCGGGGTGTCTTCGTTGCTCAATGATTGCCCGTCCCTCGATTCTCCGGCGGCCAGATCGGGGCGCAGGTCTGCCGCTGTGCCACCTGCTGTGCCGCCGTCGCCTGCGCCTCCAATCCAACCGGATGCGCAACAGGGCTAGCCGAGCCCGGTTAAAACGGCCTTGGAAGGGCGCGCGCCTCAGCGGGTGATCGCGTAGGGCAGGACGCCGCGGCGATTGTGGTCGATCCGCAATTGCCGCTCCAGCGGCGGGACCGAACGCTGGTGGCAATCGGGACGTTCGCAAATGCGGCAGGAAATGCCGATGGGTTCAAACGCCTGCGGGCGCGACAGGTCCATGTCATCGGCATAGACCAGCGACCCCGCCCAGCCGATTTCACATCCCAGCCCGATGGCATAGCGCCGCACCGGCGCGCGAAAGGCGCCGCCCGGCTTGGTCACGGCGCGGGCGAGGCAGAAGTAGCGCACCCCGTCCGGGGTCTCGGCCAGTTGCCGCAGGAACCGGCCAGGGGTTTCGAACGCGCGGTGCACGTTCCAGAGCGGACAGGCCCCGCCGAAACGGGCAAATTGCAGCCGCGTGGCCGAATGGCGCTTGGTGATGGTCCCGGCCTGATCCACGCGGACAAAGAAGAACGGCACCCCCTTGGCGCCGGGCCGCTGCATCGTGGACAGCCGATGCGCCACCTGTTCGATGGAGGCGCCGAAGCGGTCGGACAATTGCTCCAGGTCGTGCCTTGTGTCCTGCGCGGCCTCCAGGAACGCGCCATAAGGCATCAGCGCCGCCCCGGCGAAGTAATTGGCCAGCCCTACCTTGGCGATCTCGCGCGCGGCATCGCTCTGGAAGCGGGCCAGATCCAGCGTCGCCTCCAGCAGGTCGGCCTGGGCGATCAGCGCCAATTGGTGCAGAAGCTGGAAGCGCTGGGTGGGCCGGGCCGCGCGCGCCGAAAGCTGCACCTCGGCCCGCGCGGGATCGAAGCTGCGCAGGGGGGCTTCGTCGCCGGTGCGGACCGTCACCCCCAGCGCGGCCAACCGCTCCGCCGCGCGGTCGAGGATATCGCCGCGCCCTTCACCGGCGAAGCGCTCGGCGGCACGGTCCACGGCGTCGATGTAATTGTCGCAATAGTGGAAGAAATCGCGCACCTCCTCCCAGGGCGACGCGCGCAGCGGTGAGGCTTCATGGCCCAACGCCTCGTCGAGCGAGGCGAGGCGTTCGTGCCCCTCGCGATACGCGCGGTGCAGGTCCAGGAAGGCGCGCGCAAAGCCGGGCGCGTTGGCCGCCACCAGCCGCAAGTCGGGCAGCGCGGGCATCGCGGCGGCAAAGACCGGATCGGCAAAGGCCTCGCGCAGGTCGCTGACCAGCCGCTCGCTGTCGCCCGCCGAAAGCTCGGTCACGTCCATGCCGAACTCGCGCGCCAGCGCCACCACCACGGCGGTGGAGAGCGGGCGGTTGTTGTTTTCCATCTGGTTCAGATAGGGCAGGGAAATGCCCAGCCGGGCGGCGAATTCCTTTTGCGTCAGCGCCAGTTGCGTGCGCGTCTCGCGCAGCTTGGCCCCGGCGTAGAGCTTCTTGGGCGGCATGACATCGGCCCCCGGTTTGAAAACACGGCCCAGTGAGTTTGCAAACCGCGCGCGGACCCGTCAAGCGCCGATGAGCCTCCGCCGCCGCATTGTGTAACCAATGGATGCCACCGACAGCGACGAGGTTGCCAGCAAGAGCCACAGCAGCGGCGCGGCCCCGGTGTCCGGCGTCAGCAGCGCGCCCGCCAGTGCCGAAAGCGCCGCGCCGCCGCCGATCAGGATCGCCCCGCCGATGCCACTCGCGGTCCCGGCCAGATGCGGGCGCACCGACATCATCCCCGAGGTGGCGCTGGGCAGCACCATGCCGTTGCCGACTCCGACGAAGATGAAGAAGCCGAAGAATACCGCGGGCACCTGCGCCCCGGCGGTGAAGAAGGCGATCATCATGCCCACCCCGGCCAGGCAGATCAGACACCCCCAGAGCACCATCCGGTCCACGCCCACCCGCGCCGCGTAGCGCCCGGACAGGAAGTTGCCGAGCGCATAGCCAACCGCAGGCGCGCCGAAATAGATCCCCAGCACCGCGGGCGAGAGGCCGAACACCTCGGACCCCACGAAGGGCGCACCGCCCAGATAGGCAAAGAAAGAGCCCGAGGCCAGCATCGCCGTGGTGCAATAGCCCCAGAACCGGCGCGAGGTCATCAGTTCCGGCAGGTCGGCGAAGGTGCTGCGCAGCCCGCCCTTGCCCGGCGCCTTGGTCTCGCCCAGGTCGGCCCAGGTCAGGGCCAGGATGCCGATCCCGGCCAGCAGCATCAGCGCGAAACTGCCGCGCCAGCCGAAGACCTCATCCAACAGCCCGCCGACGGCCGGGGCGATCATCGGCACCAGCGCCATCCCCATCGTCACATAGCCGATGCGCGATGCTGCCGCGGCCTCGTCCAGCACATCGCGGATGGCGGCGCGGCTGAGCACGATGGTCGAGACCACCACCGCCTGCAGCATCCGGAAGAACAGGAACACCGTGACGCTGGTGGCGAGCAGCGTGCCTGCCGTCGCGATGATGAACCCCGCCAGCGACCACAGCAGCACCGGACGCCGCCCGAACCGGTCCGAGATCGGCCCGATGAACACCTGCAACACCGCGTTCACCGCCAGGTAGAGCGACACCGAAAGCTGCATCACCCGGTAATCGGTGTCGAAATAGGCCGCCATCGACGGCAGCGACGGCAGGAACATGTTCATCGCCAGCGCCGCGAGACCCGCCAGCAACACGAGTGTCAGGACATGCGGCGGGGTGGTTCGGTCAAGGAAGCGGGTCTGCACCGCACCCGCGGTGCTGACCGTCGCGTCGGTCGATGCCATGGGAAAACGTCCATTGGGCTGAGAAGGTCAGGTTATTTCACAAGTGTAATTCACTTGGCGCCAAGGTCCAACCCGATTTCGCGCCTGAAGTTAAGGCAGGGTGTCCCGGATTGCGCGCCACGGCGAATGCGCGCAGACACTTCCGTTTGAAACCAATGCGGCTGGCTGCTAGTGTACACGCGCACAAAAACGGGTCGACGGATGACAGACAGCGCAAAACGCCGCCCCAAGCGCCGGTTCGACCAGTCCCTGCCCATTGCGCTGCTGCGCGCCCGCGAGGCCAGCACCCGGCTGCTCAAGCCCCATATCGACCGCTACGACCTGACCATGCCGCAATGGCGGGTGATCCGCGCGCTGGCCGAAGGCGGGCCACTGGACGCCAAGACCGTGGCGGAATGCTGCGTCATCCTGCCGCCGTCGCTGACACGGATCTTTCGCGCCCTGACGCAGCGCGGCCTGACCCGGACGGTCGAGTCCGAGGACGCGCGGCGGCACATGCTGGAGCTCACCGACGAGGGCCGCGTAGTGTTCGAGAAGGTGATCCAGTCTTCGGAAGGCACCTATGCCGAGCTTGAGGCTGCTTTCGGGCAGGCACGCATGAAGACGTTGCTCGACCTGCTGAACGGGCTTCGCGACACCATCAACACGATGCCTGGTCAACGGCGCGACTGACGGGGCACCATCCGACCCCGCTGCGGTCAGCGGGGCGGCGACCCTCGGATTGGTGCCGCGTGGAGCCAGAAAAGCGCCCGCTCGGCGGATCGCCCGCCCACCCTCCCCGACCCGCCTCGCGGGCGCTACCCCTGCTGACGCAGGGGTCGGGACACACCGCGCGCCCCGGATCCCGATCGACGATCGAGGGCGCGTTCAGCTGAACTGTTCGCGCATCAGTCGCTCATCCAACCCGTGACCCGGATCGAACAGTAGCCGATGCGTGATGCTGCGTTCGGCGCGGATTTCCACCTGCACCACGTCGCGCACCGAGCGACTGTCGGCATCAGCCATCACCGGGCGCTTGTGGGGGGACAGGACCTCGAACCGGACGGTGGCGTCCATGGGCACCAGCGCCCCCCGCCAGCGCCGGGGCCGGAACGCCGCCACCGGGGTCAGCGCCATCACGTCGGCGCCCATGGGCAGGATCGGTCCGTGCGCCGAATAGTTGTAGGCGGTGGACCCGGCGGGCGTGGCCACCAGAGCCCCGTCAGCGACCAGTTCTGCCATCCGCAGCATGTCATCCACGAAAATGCGCAGCTTGGCGGCCTGCGGCCCCTCGCGCAGCAGCGACACCTCGTTGATCGCCAACGCTTCCATCACCTCGCCCGAGACGCGGGTGGCGCGCATGTGCAAGGGGTTGATCCGCGCCTCCTCGGCTGCTGCGATCCGCTCGGCCAGGCCCTCGTCGGCATAGGCGTTCATCAGGAACCCCACGGTGCCGCGGTTCATGCCATAGACCGGCGCGCGCAGGTGTTCCGTGGCGTGCAGCGTCTGCAACATGAACCCGTCTCCGCCCAGCGCGACGATCACCTCGGCCTCGTCGACATTCACTTCGCCGTGGCGGGCCACCAGTTCCGCGCGGGCCGCCTGCGCCTGTTCCATCGAACTGGCGAGAAACGCGATTTTCTTGTATCCGGCCATGCGCCCTCCTGCCCCTTGGCGCAGTCTTGACGGCAAGGCGCAGCGAACTCAAGGCCCGGAAAGGTGCGATGTCGGGTTGCAGACTGCGCGGGGGACCCTAAGATACCAGCTGACCGGGTGCGGCCAACCCGCGGCTGCCGCCATCCGGACCCTGACATCCCGCCCGCGGGAGAAAGCGTTTCCACCCTCATGTGCGGTTTCGTCTGCCTCTGGAATATTGGCGACAGCGACCTTGCCCGAACCATGATCGACCGCATAGCCCATCGTGGTCCCGATGCGACCGAGGTCATACACGGTCGCAATGCGCCGATCATCATGGCCCATGCGCGGCTGTCGATCATCGGCCCCGACGACGGGCGCCAGCCCATCTATCAGAACGAGGACCTGCTGGTCGCCAACGGCGAAATCTACAACCACGCCGATCTGCGCGCCATCCTGGGCGAAAGCGCCTTCGAGACCGCGAGCGACAGCGAGGCGATCCTGCACCTCTTCCGCTCGGGCGAATTGCGCTGGGTGGCGCGGCTGGACGGGATGTTCGCCTTCGTGCTGGCCACGCGCGAGCGCATCATCGCCGCGCGCGATCCGCTGGGCATCAAGCCGCTCTACATGGCGCGGATCGGCGACGGTCTGGCCTTTGCCTCGGAGTTGAAGGCGTTCGACGGGATCGAGACTGACTCGGTCGAGGCGATCCCTCCCGGCGGGCTGTTCGACAGCCGCGACGGGCCGCGGCGGTGGTATCGCACCCCCCACGGCGCCGCCGAGGCCGAGCCGGACATGGACATCGAGGCCACAGCCGCCGAGCTGCGGCTGGTGATGGAAGAAGCCGTTGCCAAATGGATGGTCGCGGATGTCGAGGTCGGCTCTTTCCTGTCGGGCGGGCTCGACAGTTCCATCATCGCGGCACTGGCCGCGCGCATGGCGCCGGGACGGCTGAAGACCTTTGCGGTGGGCGCCGGGGGCAGCGCCGATCTGATGGCCGCACGCAGGGTGGCTGCGCATATCGGCAGCGATCATTTCGAGCACGCCTTCTCCGCCGAGGATGTGGCCGAGGTGCTGCCGCATGTGATCTATCACCTCGAATCGGCGGATGTGGATCTGGTGCGCAGCGCGGTGCCCACGCATTTCGCCGCGAAGCTGGCGCGGCAACACGTCAAGGCGGTGCTGACCGGCGAGGGCGCGGACGAACTGTTCGCCGGTTACACCTATCACCACGACTACATCGACCACCCGCGCGAGCTGGCCGACGAACTGACCCGCTCGCTCAACGCCATGCACAACATCAACCTGCAGCGCGTGGACCGCATCACCATGGGCCAGAGCCTCGAAGCCCGCACGCCGTTCCTGGACCGGGACCTGATCGACTTTGCGCAGTCCATCCCGGCGACGCTGAAACTCTGCCGCACCGATCCGAACGCGGCCGAAAGCACCGGGCCGACCACCGAGAAATGGATCCTGCGCAAGGCGGTGGCCGACCTGTTGCCCGCCGATCTGGTCTGGCGCAAGAAGGCGCAGTTCGACGAAGGCTCGGGCACCGTGGACATGCTGAAGGGCGCGCTGATGACGCTGGCGGGCAGCGATCAGCCGCTGGACCGTGCGGCCGAGGCGCGGCTTTACGAGGACATCCTGCGCCGCCACTACGTCACGCCCGGGCTGATTCTGGCGCAGGCGGGCAGTTGGACCTCGGACCGCGTCGCCGCAGGCTGAGCCGTCGGACATCTTGCGGTGCAGGGACCGCTGCAACAGCGCCGCAGAGCGCGGAACGGCCACGCTGCGTCGTTTTCGGTGCTTTGAGAACCCCGGCCGATGCGCTATGTGCACCGGCAAGAGCCAAGCGCGCCGGGGTCACCCGGCGCCGCCCCTGCGCAAGGAGAGAGCCATGAACATTACCCACCGCGATTCCGGTTTCTTCACCGAAGCGCTTGAGAGCCGCGACCCCGAGCTGTTCGCCGCTGTGCGCGGCGAGCTGGGCCGTCAGCGCGACGAGATCGAGCTGATCGCCTCGGAGAACATCGTCAGTCGCGCGGTGATGGAGGCGCAGGGCTCGGTGATGACCAACAAGTATGCCGAGGGCTATCCGGGGCGGCGCTACTACGGCGGCTGCCAGTTCGTGGATGTGGCCGAGGAACTGGCCATCGCCCGGGCCTGCGAACTGTTCGGCGTGGGGTTTGCGAATGTGCAGCCGAACTCGGGATCGCAGGCGAATCAGGCGGTGTTCACCGCGTTGATGAAACCGGGCGACACCTTCCTGGCCATGGACCTGTCGGCGGGCGGGCACCTGACCCATGGCGCGCCAGTGAACCAGTCGGGCAAGTGGTTCAACGCGGTGCATTACGGCGTGCGCTCGCAGGATAGCCGGCTTGACTACGATCAGGTCGCGGCCCTGGCCGTCGAGCACAAGCCGAAGGTGATCATCGCCGGGGGCTCGGCCGTCCCGCGGGTGATTGATTTCGCCCGGTTCCGCGAGATTGCGGACAGCGTGGGCGCATACCTGATGGTGGACATGGCGCATTTCGCCGGGCTGGTGGCGGCAGGGGTGCACCCCTCGCCCTTCCCGCACGCGCATGTGGCCACCACCACCACCCACAAGACCCTGCGCGGCCCGCGCGGCGGGCTGATCCTGACCGATGACGCGGAGCTGGCGAAGAAATTCAATTCGGCCATCTTCCCCGGCATCCAGGGCGGCCCGCTCATGCATGTGATCGCCGCCAAGGCCGTGGCCTTCGGCGAAGCACTGCGCCCCGAGTTCAAGGACTACGCGGGCCAGGTCATCCGCAACGCGCAGGCGCTGTCGGAACAGCTCATGACCGGGGGGCTCGATATCGTGACGGGGGGCACCGACACGCATGTGCTGCTGGTGGACCTGCGCCCCAAGGGCGTGAAGGGCAACGCCACCGAAAAGGCGCTGGGCCGCGCGCATATCACCTGCAACAAGAACGGCATTCCGTTCGACCCGGAAAAGCCGATGGTGACCTCGGGCGTGCGGCTGGGCACCCCGGCGGGTACCACGCGCGGCTTCGCCGAGACCGAGTTCCGCCAGATCGCAGACTGGATTACCGAGGTTGTGGACGGGCTGGCCGCCAATGGCGCCGACGACAACGGCGCGGTTGAGACAAAGGTCAAGGCCGAGGTGGCCGAGCTTTGCGCCCGCTTTCCGGTCTATCCCACGCTCTGACACCGGCGGGGCCGCTTCAGCCCTGCGCACCACCGTCCCCACAAGACCCGCCCGCGCGTTTCGCGCGGGCAGCGCCCACAAGAATCAAAGGGACTGGGCGCGCGGGCTGGGTGGGCGCGGCCCGAGGGCGCTTTCCGACTGAATCCGGAAAATGCGTCATGCCCGGGCAATGGTCGCGCGGGACGCGGTAATCGGCTTCGCAATCCGTTTCCGGGGCACGCGCCAGCCCGCGCCCCGCCGCGGCCAATCTCAACGTGGCGGATCGTCCTCCTCTGATCCGGACCGGCGGCGGCGGTCGGTGGGGGGCAGCGAATCGCGTGAATCGAACTTGTTGATATCGGGCCGTGTGGCGCGGCGCCGCGCGTCCCAGCGCGACAGAGCCAGCCAGGCCACCAGACCGACAGCCGCCCAGATCAGCGCCTGGATCACCAGCGGTAGCCCCGGCATCAGATAGACCACCAGCGCCGCCACCGCTGCCCCGATGGCAAAGCCCAGCGCCACATAGACGGTGGTCATGATCTCCACCACCAGGAATACTACGGCGATGATGCCCCAGAGGCTCCAGTCCGGCAGTCCCAGCAATCCCATGGCTCAGATATCTTTCAGGATCGCCGCCGCCTCACGGAACGCGTTCGACGGCCCGCCCGGCAGCATGATCAGTTTCGCATTATCGGATTTCGACAGCCCCTCCAGCGCATCGACCTGCATGCGCGCGGTCTGGAAGGTCAGCGCCTCGCGCGCGTTATCGCCCTCGAGCGAGGCGGCGATCATGCGGTTGGCCTCGGCGTTCGCCTCGGCGATGGCGCGGATCGCATCGGCGCGGCGCTGGGCCTCGTACAGTTCGGCGTCGGCGTTCAACTCGGCGGCGCGGCGCAGGCCTTCGGCGCGCGTGATGGCGGCGCGGCGTTCGCGTTCGGCGGCCAGCACCTCGGCCATGGCCTTCTGCGTGGTCTCGTTCAGCTTCACATCGGTGATTTCCGAACGCGAAATGCTGATCCCGTAGGTCTGGCCCGCATCCTCCAACGCCTCTAGCAGCGCCACGTTCAGCGACCCGCGATCCGACTGCACCTGATCCAGTTCCACCTTGCCCAGTTCCGAACGCACCAGCGACTGCACCAGCCCGATCACCAGATCGTCGATGTTGTTCACGCGGAACACCGCCGCCTCGGGGTTCTGGATCCGGTAGACGACCAGAAGCTGACAGCCGTAGACCACGTTGTCAGCCGAAACCACCTCGAGCGAAATATCGTTGAGCACCTGATCATTGACCGGCACCTTGGAGTGGACCCGGTCCAGGAACGGCACGATGATGTTCACGCCGGCATCCAGCGTGCGGCGATAGGCGCCCAGCCGGGTGACGACATAGTTTTCCGACTGCGGGACGATCTTGAGGCCCATCAGGACCACGATCACCAGCAAGACGACAAGGGCGAGAATCAGTTCCATCGAAGGAGTCCCGATATGAATGTGAGAGGCACGAAGGGTGCGCCATGCACCCCGTGAAAGCAATGCGCAATCGTAGCACGGATTGACGGTAAAGCGTCAGCCCTTGAACGCATCCTTGCGGCGCCGGATCTCGGCGAAGACCTCCACATCCGGGGCGTCGGCCATGCCCACGGCGGCCTTCAGCTCGGGCAGATGCGCGCGCAGGAAGGGGTTGGTCGCGCGCTCCACGTCCAGCCGCACCACGGCCATGGGATCGCCCGCCGCGCGCATCGCCTCGAACCCGGCGATGCGTTGCTTCAACGCGGCGTTCTCGGGCTCGATGGTCAGGGCGAATCGTCCGTTCGATGCGGTGTAATCATGACCTGAGCACACGCGGGTGCTGCCCGCCATGGTATCGAGCCGCAGAAGGCTCATCCACATCTGCTCCGGCGTGCCCTCGAAGATCCGCCCGCAGCCCAGCGCCATCAGGCTGTCGCCGGTAAAGGCCAGATCGTCGCCGGGAAAGTGAAATGCGATGTGGTTGGCGCAATGCCCCGAAACATCCAGCACCGCGCAGGGTGCATTGCCCACCGCGATCCCCTGCCCCGGCGACACGGCCTCGTCCAGCGGCGGCAGCCGCTCGGCGTCCGCCGCCGCACCGACCACGCGCGCGCCCGTGGCTTCGCGCAGCGCCTCGACCCCGCCGACATGGTCGTTGTGGTGGTGGGTGATCAGGATCTGGTTCAGCGTCCAGCCGGCATCGTCAAGCGCGGCCTGCACCGCATCGGCGTCGGGGACATCGATCACGGCGGTCTGGCCGGTGGCCTCGTCCCGGATCAGATAGGCATAGTTGTCCGACAGGCAGGGAACCGCACGCAACGTCAATGTCATGGTCTCTCTCCACGGATTCGGTTTATCCTGTGCCAGAGTGCGACAGCAGCGCCGGGGGATCAATGCATCTCGACGTCACCGATCTGCGTGATTTCTATTATACCACCACGCTGGGACGCACCGCGCAGAAGGCCGTGCGCGACCAGATCACCACGCTTTGGGACGACACGCGGGGCCTGTGCGTGGCGGGCTATGGCTTCCCCGCGCCGATGCTGCGCCCGTTTCTGAAACCCGCCCGCCGCGTGGTCGCGCTGATGCCCGCGCCGCAGGGCGTGATGCACTGGCCCGCCGAGATGGACAACCATTCGGTGCTGGTCGAGGAAACGCAATGGCCGCTGGCCACCGACAGCGTGGACCGATTGCTGATCATGCACGGGCTGGAAAGCTCCGAGCGCCCGGCGGCGATCATGGAGGAATGCGCCCGCGTGCTGGCCCCGCGCGGCGAGGCGCTGTTCGTGCTGCCCAACCGTTCCGGGCTCTGGGCGCGGCGCGATGGCACGCCCTTTGCGCTGGGCCGTCCCTATTCGCTGTCGCAGATCACCGCGCTTCTGACCGCACACGGGTTCGAGGCGCTGGACCATGTGGCGGCCCTTTTCTTTCCACCACGCGAAACGCCGTTCTGGCTGCGCTCGGCGATGGTGCTGGAACGCGCCGGACGGCGGCTGTCGCGCTACCATGCGGGCGGCGTGCTGCTGATCCGCGCACGGCTGGACCGGCCGGCGCCGACCCGGCGGGGACTGCGCGATGCGGTCCACCGCCCGCTGCGGGTGCTGGACGGGGTCACCCAACCCGGCGGCGCGCGCCCGGCACTGCGCCGTGATCGCTCTGAACCGTGATCACTCCGAGCCATGATGGACCGCGCCGCTAAACCCGGCGCCCGTCCCGCCGCGCATGGCGGAATTCAGCCACCGCGCTCACGGCAGAATGGGCGAATTGTCGCAGGGCGCGGGGGCGGTTCAGGCGCATCATTGCCGCGCCGCAGCATCAGCCGCCGCCGATATAGTCACAGCCACCGCTTGACCCTGCCGCGCAAGCGTGAAAAACGCGCTCACACGGCGGTGACCTTCACTGTTGCGGGCACGGGGAGGCTCTGCTAAACCCGCGCCGATTTGGATTGCAGCGTCAATCCGCGCATTTCCGTCTCCGGCACCCCTGCGCGGGTCGCTCGGTGACCCCACAAACCGGAAGGCTGGACGTGTCTGAACCCGCTTCGATCTCTTCAGGCATAGCGACGCGCTATGCGACCGCCGTTTTCGAACTGGCCAAGGAAGACAACGCGCTCCCCACGCTGGAAAAGGATCTGGACACGCTGGACGCCGCGCTCGAAGGCAGCGACGACCTGCGCGCGATGATCGCTTCGCCGGTCTACAGCCGCGCCGATCAGGCCCGCGCGGTCATCGCCGTGGCCGATGCGCTGGGACTGTCGCAGAACGTGCGCGGCGTGCTGGGGCTGATGGCCACCAAGCGCCGTCTGTTCACCCTGCCGCAGATGCTGACCGCCCTGCGCGCCCTCATCGCCGAGGAAAAGGGCGAAGTGACCGCCGAAGTCACCGCCGCCATGGCGCTGGACGACGCACAGAAGGACGAACTGGTGCAGACGCTCAAGGCGCGCGTCGGCAAGGATGTGAAACTCAAGCTGGCCGTGGATGAAACCCTCATCGGCGGTCTTGTTGTCAAGGTGGGCTCGCGGATGATCGACACGTCGATCCGGTCGAAGCTCGCGGCTCTCCAGAATGCAATGAAAGAGGTCGGATAAATGGGTATCCAGGCAGCTGAAATCTCTGCGATCCTCAAGGAGCAGATCAAGAACTTCGGCCAGGAGGTCGAGGTTGCCGAGGTGGGCAGCGTGCTCTCGGTCGGCGACGGGATTGCCCGTGTCCATGGCCTCGATCAGGTGCAGGCCGGCGAGATGGTGGAATTCCCCGGCGGTATCCGCGGAATGGCGCTGAACCTGGAATCCGACAACGTCGGCGTGGTGATCTTCGGCGATGACCGGGGCATCAAGGAAGGCGATGTCGTCAAGCGGACCAAATCCATCGTGGACGTGCCCGCAGGCGACGCGCTGCTGGGCCGCGTGGTGGACGGGCTGGGCAACCCCATCGACGGCAAGGGCGAGATCAAGGCCTCCGAGCGCCGCGTCGCCGACGTCAAGGCGCCGGGCATCATCCCGCGCAAGTCGGTGCACGAACCCATGGCCACCGGCCTGAAATCCGTGGACGCCATGATCCCCATCGGTCGCGGCCAGCGCGAACTGATCATCGGCGACCGCCAGACCGGCAAGACAGCCGTGGCGCTGGACACGATCCTGAACCAGAAAAGCTATAACGAAGCCGCGGGCGACGACGAGAGCAAGAAGCTCTATTGCGTCTATGTCGCCATCGGTCAGAAGCGCTCCACCGTGGCGCAGTTGGTGAAGAAGCTCGAAGAGAGCGGCGCCATCGAGTATTCCATCGTCGTGGCTGCCACCGCCTCGGACCCTGCGCCGATGCAGTTCCTGGCGCCCTACGCCGCCACCGCCATGGCCGAATATTTCCGCGACAACGGCCGCCACGCGCTGATCATCTATGATGACCTGTCCAAGCAGGCCGTGGCCTACCGCCAGATGTCGCTGCTGCTGCGCCGCCCCCCGGGGCGCGAGGCTTACCCCGGTGACGTGTTCTACCTCCACTCGCGCCTGCTGGAGCGGTCCTCGAAGCTGAACGAGGATCACGGCGCCGGTTCGCTGACTGCGCTGCCGATCATCGAAACCCAGGGCGGCGACGTGTCGGCCTTCATCCCGACCAACGTGATCTCCATCACCGACGGCCAAATCTTCCTGGAAACCGAACTCTTCTATCAGGGTATCCGCCCGGCCGTGAACACCGGTCTGTCGGTGTCGCGCGTGGGCTCCTCGGCGCAGACCGATGCGATGAAATCGGTCGCCGGTCCGGTGAAGCTGGAACTGGCGCAGTATCGCGAAATGGCGGCCTTTGCGCAGTTCGGCTCGGACCTCGACGCCGCCACGCAGCGGCTTCTGAACCGCGGCGCGCGGCTGACCGAACTGATGAAGCAGGCGCAGTATTCGCCGCTGACGAATGCGGAAATCGTCTGCGTGATCTTCGCGGGCACGCAGGGGTATCTGGACAAGATCGCGGTGAAGGACGTGGGCCGGTTCGAAACCGGGCTTCTGAACCACCTGCGCACCAAGCACCGCGACCTGCTGGACGACATCACCAACAACGACCGCAAGGTGAAGGGCGATCTGGAGGAAAAGATCCGCGCAGCCCTGGACGCGTACGCCGCCGACTTCGCATAAGCCTCTGAGGGGAACGCAAGATGCCAAGCCTCAAGGACCTGAAGAACCGGATCAATTCGGTCAAGTCGACCCGGAAGATCACCAAGGCCATGCAGATGGTCGCGGCGGCCAAGCTCCGCCGCGCCCAGGAAGCCGCCGAGAACGCACGCCCCTATGCCGAACGCATGGAGGCCGTGGTCAACGGGCTGGCGGCATCGGTGCAGGGGTCGGACACCGCGCCGCGCCTGCTGTCCGGCACCGGGAGCGAGCAGACGCACCTGCTGGTGGTGATGACCGCCGAGCGGGGGCTCTGCGGCGGCTTCAACTCATCCATCGTCAAGATCGCGCGTTACCGCGCCGAAAAGCTGATCGGCGAGGGCAAGACGGTCAAGATCCTGACCGTCGGCAAGAAGGGCCGCGAACAGTTGCGCCGCGATCTGGGCGATCACCTTATCGGCCATGTGGATCTGTCCGACGTGAAGCGCGTGAGCTATGACAACGCCCGCGCCATCGCCGAGGACGTGCTGGGCCGCTTCGCCGAGGGCGAGTTCGACGTGGCGACGATCTTCTACAACCGGTTCCAGTCGGTGATCAGCCAGATCCCCACGCCGCAGCAGATCATCCCCGCCCCGGTGCCCGAAGACGCCGAGGCCAGCACGCTCTATGATTACGAGCCGTCCGAGGAAGCGATCCTCGAGGACCTGCTGCCGCGGTCGGTGGCCACGCAGATATTTGCGGCGCTGCTGGAAAACGCAGCTTCGGAACAGGGCGCACGGATGAGCGCGATGGACAACGCCACCCGCAACGCGGGCGACATGATCGACAAGCTGACCATCGAATACAACCGCTCGCGCCAGGCCGCGATCACCAAGGAACTCATCGAGATCATCTCGGGCGCCGAGGCGCTCTGACGAAACCGGAGAAACGACATGGCAGAGACCAAGACCGTCGGCAAGGTCACCCAGGTGATCGGCGCCGTTGTGGACGTGCAGTTCGAGGGCGAGTTGCCCGCGATCCTGAACGCGCTGGAAACCGACAACAACGGCAAGCGGCTGGTGCTGGAAACCGCCCAGCACCTGGGCGAAAACACTGTCCGCACCATCGCCATGGACGCGACCGAGGGTCTGGTCCGTGGTCAGGAAGTGCTGGACACCGGCAAGGCGATCGAGGTGCCCGTGGGCGACGCAACGCTGGGCCGCATCCTGAACGTGGTGGGCGAGCCCATCGACGAAAAGGGCGATGTGAAGGCCAGCGAATACCGCGCCATCCACCAGCCCGCCCCCGGATTCGACGCCCAGTCGACCGAGAGCGAGATCCTGGTCACCGGCATCAAGGTCATCGACCTGCTGGCCCCCTACTCCAAGGGCGGCAAGATCGGCCTGTTTGGCGGCGCCGGGGTGGGCAAGACGGTTCTGATCATGGAACTGATCAACAACATCGCCAAGGTGCACTCGGGCTATTCGGTGTTCGCAGGCGTTGGCGAACGCACCCGCGAGGGCAACGATCTCTACCACGAGATGATGGACTCGGGCGTCATCAACATCGACAAGCTGGACGAATCCAAGGTGGCGCTGGTCTACGGCCAGATGAACGAGCCCCCGGGCGCGCGTGCCCGCGTGGCGCTGACCGGCCTGACGCTGGCCGAACAGTTCCGCGACCAGTCGGGCACCGACGTGCTGTTCTTCGTCGACAACATCTTCCGGTTCACGCAGGCCGGTTCCGAGGTGTCGGCACTGCTGGGCCGCATCCCCTCGGCTGTGGGCTACCAGCCGACGCTCGCCACCGACATGGGCGCCCTGCAGGAGCGCATCACCTCGACCAAGGCGGGGTCGATCACCTCGGTGCAGGCCATCTATGTGCCCGCCGACGACCTCACCGACCCGGCGCCGGCGACATCGTTCGCGCACCTTGACGCCACCACGGTTCTGTCGCGCGCGATCTCCGAACTGGGCATCTACCCGGCCGTGGACCCGCTCGACTCGAACTCGCGGATCCTCGACCCGCAGATCGTGGGTGATGAACACTACCAGGTGGCCCGTGACGTCCAGGGGATCCTCCAGCGCTACAAGTCGCTGCAGGACATCATCGCCATTCTCGGGATGGACGAGTTGAGCGAGGAGGACAAGCTGACCGTCTCGCGCGCGCGCAAGATCCAGCGCTTCCTGTCGCAGCCCTTCGACGTGGCCAAGGTCTTCACCGGCTCGGACGGGATTCAGGTCCCGCTCGAAGACACCATTCGCTCGTTCAAGGCGGTGGTCGCCGGCGAATACGACCACCTGCCCGAAGCCGCCTTCTACATGGTCGGCGGGATCGACGATGTGGTCGCCAAGGCCGAGAAACTCGCCGCCGCAGCCTGAGGAGGGCGCCGCAATGGCCGATACCCTGCAATTTGACCTGGTCTCGCCCGAACGCATGGTCGCATCGGTTGCGGCGCGGGCGGTGCGCATTCCGGGCGCCGAAGGCGACATGACCGCAATGCCCGGCCACACCCCCGCCCTGACCACCCTGCGCCCAGGCTTCGTGACGGTGGAAACCGATGGCGGCGAGGATCAGCGCTTCGTGGTCACCGGCGGCTTTGCCGAAGTCGGTGCCGAAAGCGTTTCGGTGCTCGCCGAAAAGGGCATGCCGGGGGCCGAGTTCACGCAGGAGGTCTATGCCGACATCCTGGCCGAGGCCCGCGCCAAGCTGGACGAAGCGCCGCAGGAACACATGGACATGCTGGCCAAACTGGTCGCCGATCTGCAGGCGCTGGCCACCGAAAGCGGCCTGCGCCCGGACTGATCCGGCACCCATCCGACACTTGAGAACGCCCGGCTCGCAATACGGCCGGGCGTATTTCATGGGCCCGCCGCCTGGCCGCGCGCAAGGCCCACCTGGCCGTCTCGCCGTCCCCCAATCTTCATCTTGCCCTCAAATACTCCCGGGGGAGTCCAGCCCCTTTATGGGGCTGGACGGGGGGCAGCGCCCCCCAACGCGCAGCGCGCCGGGCGCGCTGCAAACGCATCGCTTGCCGCCCGCAAGGGCGGCGCCGCAAGGTCACACCCGTGGTCGCCGGGCTGGACGCCCGCCCTGCGCGCGCCTATCACTTCGGGGCAGACCCCTCGCACCACGGACGCCCCCATGCCCGACACCCCGGTGGACGCCCTCACCGAAGCCCAGGCCCGCACCGAGCTGGAACGCCTGGCCGAAACGCTGGCCCGGGCGAATGCTGCCTATTTCCGGAATGACGCGCCGGTCATGGATGACGCTGAATACGACGCGCTCAAGGCCCGCAACGCGGCGATCGAGGCGCGCTTTCCCCATCTTGCCCGCGCCGACAGCCCCTCGGTCCAGGTCGGCGCCGCCCCGTCCGAGGCCTTCGGCAAGATCCGCCACGCCCGCCGGATGCTTTCGCTCGCCAACGCCTTCGACGCCGAGGACGTGGCCGAGTTCGTCCAGCGCATCCGCCGCTACCTCGGCTTGAGCGACGACACCCCCCTCGCTTTCACCTCGGAGCCCAAGATCGACGGTCTCTCCCTCTCGCTGCGCTACGAGAACGACCGCCTGATCCATGCCGCCACCCGCGGCGATGGCGAAACCGGCGAGGATGTGACCGCCAACGCCCGCACCGTCGATGACATCCCCGAAACGCTCGAGGACGCGCCTGCCATCCTCGAGGTCCGGGGCGAGGTCTACATGTCCCACGCCGATTTCGCCGCGCTGAACGAACGCCAGGCGGAAGCGGGCGGCAAGACCTTCGCCAACCCCCGCAACGCCGCCGCCGGATCGCTGCGCCAGCTTGACCCGGAAATCACCCGCGCCCGGCCGCTGCGCTTCTTCGCCTATGGCTGGGGGGAGCTTTCCGAACCCCTCGCCGCCACGCAATACGAGGCCCTGCAGCGCCTCGGCAAACTCGGCTTCTCCGTCAACCCGCGCACCCGGCGCTGCGGCGGGCTGGACGACCTGCTGCAAACCCACGCCGAGACCGAGACCCTGCGCGCCGATCTGGGCCATGACATCGACGGCATGGTCTACAAGGTGGACGATCTTGCGCTGCAGGAGCGGCTCGGCTTCCGCTCCACCACGCCGCGCTGGGCCATCGCGCACAAGTTTTCCGCCGAAACCGCCTGGACCCGGCTGGAGGCGATCGACATCCAGGTCGGCCGCACCGGCGCGCTCTCCCCGGTGGCACGGCTGACCCCGGTAACGGTCGGCGGGGTCGTCGTCTCCAACGCCACGCTGCACAACGAGGATTACATCGCCGGGCGCGACAGCAAGGGCGCGCCGATCCGCGAGGGCCGCGATATCCGCGTGGGCGACCGGGTCGAGGTCTATCGCGCCGGTGACGTGATCCCGAAGATCCGCGATGTGGACCTCTCGGCCCGCCCCGCGGACGCCGTGCCCTACACCTTCCCCGAAACCTGCCCCGAATGCGGCAGCCCGGCCGTGCGCGAGGAAGGCGACAGCGTGCGCCGCTGCACCGGCGGGCTGATCTGCCCGGCGCAGGCGGTGGAGCGGCTGAAGCATTTCGTCTCGCGCGCGGCCTTCGACATCGAAGGGCTGGGCGCGAAACAGGTCGAGGCGTTCTGGCGCGATGGCTGGATTACCAAACCCTCCGAGATCTTCACCCTGAAAGACCGTTTCGGCCCCGGCTGCGCCCGGCAGGTCAGGAACCGCGAAGGCTGGGGCGAGAAATCCGCCGATAACCTGTTTGCCGCCATCGACACCCGCCGCACCATCCCGCTGGCGCGCGTGATCTTCGCGCTGGGCATCCGCCATGTCGGCGAAAGCACCGCCGCGCTGCTGGCGGGGCATTACGGCAGTTGGGCCGCGTTCCGGGACGCCATGCTCAAAGCCTCCTCCGACGGCGGCACCGAGTGGGACAACCTTCTCTCCATCGACGGCGTCGGCCCGGTGCTGGCGGCGTCGCTGGTCGCCTCGTTCCAGGCAGAGATCGACGAGATCGATGCCCTGACCGCCAACTTGACCATCGAGGACGCCGAGTCGCGCGCCACCGATAGCCCCGTGGCGGGCAAGACACTGGTCTTCACCGGCACGCTGGAACGCATGACCCGGGCCGAAGCAAAGGCCCGGGCCGAGGCGCTGGGGGCCAAGGTCGCAGGCTCGGTGTCCGCGAAGACCGACCTGCTGATCGCCGGGCCGGGCGCGGGGTCCAAGGCGAAGAAAGCCGCCGATCTGGGGGTCGAGGTGATCGACGAAGACGCCTGGCTGACCCTCATCGGCGCCGCGTGACATGGCCGGGCGCCCGGAAATCCTGTTTCCGCTGTTCGCGGGGCTCGACACGCTCGAAGGGGTGGGGCCGAAGACGGCAAAGGCCATGGCCGGGATCGGCGTGGAGAAACCGCGCGACCTGCTCTTTCACCTGCCCCATTCGGTGATCGACCGAACCCGGCGCAATTCGGTCCAGGGGCACCAACTG
Source organism: Paracoccaceae bacterium (assembly GCA_007121115.1). GTDB lineage: Bacteria > Pseudomonadota > Alphaproteobacteria > Rhodobacterales > Rhodobacteraceae > Rhabdonatronobacter. The sequence goes on from SKMI01000164.1 coordinate 20,481, forward strand.
CCCGCCACCCTGACGGTCGAGGTGACGGTCGGCCCCCACCACCCCCCGCGCGTGCGCGGCCGACCCTATCGCATCCATGTCGAGGACGCTCTGACCGAGTTCCTGCTGGTCTATTTCCGGGGCGGCGAGTATCTGAAGCAGCTTTTGCCCACCGGGCAGCGGCGGCTGGTCTCGGGCAAGGTGGAGCTGTTCGACGGGATCGCGCAGATGGTCCACCCCGACCATGTGCTCCGCCCCGAGGAAGAGGGTGAGCTGCCCAGCCATGAACCCGTCTACGCGCTCTGCGCCGGGGTCACGCAGAAGGGGCTGGCGAAGGCCGTCCATTCCACCATCGCCCGCGTGCCCGATCTGCCCGAATGGATCGACCCGCAGCTTGTCGCGCGCGAGGGCTGGCCCGCCTGGGCCGAGGCCATTCGCACCGCCCACGCGCCGGAAACCGCCGCCGACTGCGCCGCGCATACCCCCGCCCGCACGCGGCTGGCCTATGACGAGGTGCTGGCCCATCAACTGACCCTCGCACTGGCGCGCGCCACCCAGCGGCGCAAGCCCGGGCGCGAAAGCCGGGGCGACGGGCACCTGCGCGCCCGCGTGCTGGCCGCACTCGACTACGCCCCCACCGGCGCCCAGACCCGCGCCGTGGCCGAGATAGAGGCCGACATGGCCAGCGCGCGCCGCATGAACCGGCTCTTGCAGGGCGATGTGGGCGCGGGCAAGACGCTGGTGGCGTTCATGGCGCTCCTGATCGCGGTCGAGGCCGGGGGTCAGGGCGTGCTGATGGCACCGACCGAGATCCTCGCCCGGCAGCATCTGGAGGGGCTGGCGCCGCTGGCCGAGAAGGCGGGCGTGCTGGTAGAGATCCTGACCGGCCGCGACAAGGGGCGCGAGCGCGAGGCGAAGCGCGCAGCCCTCGCGCGCGGCGACATCCAGGTGCTGATCGGCACCCATGCGGTGTTCCAGAAGGGGGTGGAGTTCGCCGACCTGCGCCTCGCGGTGGTGGATGAACAGCACCGCTTCGGCGTCGCCCAGCGTGCCGCACTCTCGGCCAAGGGCGCGGGCGCCGATGTGCTGGTGATGACCGCAACGCCGATCCCGCGCAGCCTGGCCCTGGCGCAATACGGCGACATGGATGTCTCGGTGCTGGATGAAAAGCCGCCGGGACGCCAGCCGGTGCGGACCGCGTTGGTGTCGGCGGCGCGGCTCGATGAGGTGGTGGACCGGTTGCGCCGCGCGCTGGCCGAGGGGCGGCAGGCATACTGGGTCTGCCCGCTGGTCGAGGAATCCGAGGCGGTGACACTCACGGCGGCGCAATCGCGGTTCGAGCATCTGCGCGCGGCCTTGGGCGAGGGGCACGTGGGGCTGGTCCACGGCCAGATGCCCCCCGCCGAGAAGGACGCGGCGATGGCCCGCTTCGTGGCCGGGGACACGGGCGTGCTGGTGGCGACCACGGTGATCGAGGTGGGGGTGAACGTGCCCAACGCCTCGATCATGGTGGTGGAGCGGGCCGAGAGTTTCGGGCTGGCGCAGCTCCACCAGCTGCGCGGGCGCGTGGGGCGCGGGGCGGCGGCCTCGACCTGTCTGCTGATGTATGACCCGCCGCTGGGCGAGGCAGCCTCGCGGCGGCTGAAACTGCTGCGCGACACCGAGGACGGGTTCCGCATCGCCGAGGAGGACATGGCGATTCGGGGCGCAGGGGACCTGATCGGCACGGCGCAATCGGGGCTGCCGCGCTTCCGGGTGGCCGATCTGGAACGGCAGGCGGGGCTGATGGCGCTGGCGCAGTCGGACGCGCGCAAGCTGCTGGTGGACGATCCGGCGCTGGAAAGCGCGCGTGGGAAGGCGGCGCGGACGCTCCTGTGGCTGATGCAGCAGGATCAGGCCATACGGCTGATCGGGGTCGGCTGACCCAACCCGTTGAAGCGCCCATTCGGGGTGCCCACCCACCTGCCCCTGCACCCCTCATGGGCGCTGCCCCTGCGCAGCTGCGCAGGGGCGGGATACCGGACAGCGGTCTGTTTTTCCCTATATGTTCCGACCTGTTCTCTTTTGTTCTTGACTCTCCGGCCCTACTTATGGAACATTTGTGAACATCTCAGGAGGTGCCCATGCTGACCGAACTTGCATCCGTGATCACCCGCAACCGTCGCCATCTGGCCGAGGATCTGGCCGGGGCCTGCGCGCTGATCGTCTTGCTGGTCGGCGGGTTGCATCTGCCGTTGTTGTTCTGATCTGCCTCGGTCCGGTTCGGATTGCGGTCTTGCAGCGCCCGTCCCGCGCCGCCTGCCCTGTCTGATGCCTCAAGCGCACCCCGGACCACACTTGCCGCCGCCCGTGCCCTGCACGTGCGGCGGTTTCTTTTCTGCGCAAGGGGTTTTGCCGCACGCCAAGCGCGCCGCCTCCGGCATCTGCGCAACGCGCGCCGCGCGGTATGCGGACCCGGTCGAAGGTGCTATATTCGGGCGCGCGCCGATTTCTTGCCCGCTCGCCCCCATCTTTGCGCCGCATTGAGCGGGCAGGGTTCTGGCATCCTGCCGTGATGTGCCACGGCTGCCCGGACCCGGGCAGGCCAACGCACGGCAGGCCCCGCCAACGAAGGAGCCCCACCGATGAAGAATTTTGCCCATTACCTGAAGGCCGAGATCGCAGACCTTGAATCCGAGTTGCGCGCCAGCGTGACGTACCGCCGGATCGCCGAAGCCAAGCGGTTGCTGGCCCTCTACGAAGACGACGTGAGCGCCGACACCGGCGCGGGTGAAGGCACCGAAGCGCCTGCGCCCACCGCCGAAGGCCAGGATGAGGAAGCTGACGAAGAAGCCGCCAGTCCGCGCAGCCCCGCCGACAAGGACCCGCCCGGGGACATGCGGCAGGCCGCAACCCCGGTGACACCGCTTGACGTGGCTCCGGCCACTGGCGCGGCCACCGCACTCCCGGCCGCCGAAGTCCCGCCCGAGACAGCGCCCTTGCAACTCGACCCGCGCGTCGCCGCAGCCGATTCGTCGACAGACCCGGCGGCATCGGAGAAAACCGACGCGGGCGCGACGACTGCCGAAGCGGACCCGCAGGGCGTGAGCGATGCGGAAGATCGCCCCGATGCCGACCCCGATGCCGAAAAGGTGGGCACAGAAGAGGCCATGCCCGAAAGCGAGGCGGCCGATGCGGCCACCCCGCGCCCGAGCATGTCGCGCTTCCGCTGGTAGGCGACGCTCAGCGCGGCGCCACGCGCAGATGAATGCCGGTCCCGGAGCGCACCGTCAGGTGCGCCACCGGGACCGGCTTCTGGCCGTCCGGGGTGAAGCGGAAACGGCGCAGGAGCGTGGCGAGAATCAGCACCGCCTCGGCCATGGCAAAGCCCGCGCCGGTGCACACGCGCGGGCCGGCGGAAAATGGCAGATAGCCGTCGCGGGCATGCGCGCGTGTCTCCGATTCCTGCCAGCGGGCGGGGCGGAAATCATGCGGATCGGGCCAGATGCGTTCGTTACGGCCCATGTGCCACGGGCTGACGATGACCTGCGCGCCGGGCGGCACAGCGCGGTCGCGGAAGCGTTCGGCCCGCGCCGCCTCGCGTACCAGCATGGGAACCGGGGGGTAGAGGCGCAGCGTCTCGCGGAAGGCATCGCGGGTGCGCGGCAGCTTCGACAGCACGCCGAAGTCCGGCACATCGCCGCGCTCCAGCCAGGGGTCCAGCGCGGCGGCCTCGGCGGCAAGCGCGTCTTGCACATCGGCGTGCGTGGCCAGCAGATAGAGCGCCCAGGCCAGCGCCGAGGCGCTGGTTTCATGCCCGGCCAGGAAGAAGATCGCCACCTGGTCCACCATCTCGGCGGTGTCGAACCGGGCCCCGGTTTCGGGGTCGGTGGTGGTCATGATCTTGGTGGCCAGATCGTCGGGCGCGGTGCCTTCGGCAATCGCCTGCGCGCGCGCCACCGTCATCTGGGTGATCAGCGCACGGATGCGGCGGGCGGTGGTGCGGGCGCGGCGCGAGTGCAGGCGCGGCATCCAGCGCGGCAGGGGCAGCAGCGCGCCGAGGTTCATCAGCGGTTGCGCCGCCTGATGGGCGCGGAACTCGCGGTAGACGGCGGCGGCAGTCGCATCCTCGATCGGGACGGAAAACAGCGTGCGGAAGATAACGTCGGCGGCGGCGTGGCTCATGGCGGCCTCGGCGTCCAGCGGGCCGGGGGCGAGGCGCGCGGCGGTCGCCTGCGCGGCGGCCCACATGGCCGGGAAGGTTTCGCTCAAACGCCCGCCCTCGAACGCAGGGTCGATCATCCGGCGCTGACGGGCCCATGTGGCGCCGTTGGTCAGGAAGACCGAGTTGCCCAGCAGCAGCCGCAACCCCTCGGCCACGCGCGATGACTTGGGGAAATCCTGCGGGCGTTCCTGCAGCACCAGCCGCACCAGATCGGGTTCGTTGACCATGAAGGAGCGCAGGAACGGCAGCCGGAACTCGGCCATCCGTGCGCGGTAGAGCTTCGCCGGTTGCGTGGACAGGATGTCCCGGCGGAACATGGCCAAATGGCGCCAGAGCGGCACCCGGTCCGGGCGGTGATCCGGCATCGGTGGGCGGGTCATGCGGTGCGTCACAGGGCGGGCCGAGGCTCGGGGTCACGGTCGGTGAAGCGGTTATAGCTGTCCTCGGTCATGCTGACCGAGGGCTTGCGCCCCGCAAACCGCGCCGCCAGCGTCTGCGGCCCGGCGGTGATGCGGAAATAGTCGTAGTCGCCGGGCCGATCGAAGGCGCAGAGATACTGGAAATGCAGCCGGAAATAGCGACGGCGGTATTTGGCGAAAGTCTCGGGCGCCAGCGTCTGGCGGAACGCGGCCGAGATCACCAGCGGCCAGCGCTTGCCGCTTTCGGGCGCGGCCCCCGAGCAACTGACCGGGTCGCACAGCGCATAGGTGCAGCCGTCGCCGGGCGCGGTCACGTCCAGCCAGAAAAGCTCGGGCCGCTGGGACAGGTAATGCAGATCGGCGCGCAGGCGCGTTGCCTCGGGCAGGTAGGATTGCATCGGCACCGCATGGCCGAGCGACAGGAAGGACAGCGCCGCCCCTTTCTGCGCCGCGCCCTGCCGGATCGCATCGGCCAGCACCGACACGCCCAGGTGCACGCCCGAGGAATGGCCGACCACCAGCACCTCGTCCACGTCCGGATCGGCCAGCGCGGCGGCGATGTGGCGGGTGAATTCGGCCAGCCGCGCCTCCAGCTCCGGCGGGTTGCGGCCCCGGTGGCGCGCGGTGAAGCTGAAATCCAGAAGCAGGTAGTAGACGAAGAACCGCCCGTCCAGCCGCCGGAACGCGCGCAGGATCGGCGGGACCGCCGCCAGCCCAAGCAGATACGCCGCCCAGCCGGGCAGCGCGAAGGACAGCCCCCAGCCCAAAGCCACCGCCGCCGCCAGCGCCAGCGCCAGTTGGCCCAGCAGCATCACCACCGGATACATGGCAGCGATGCCCGGCGCCGCGCGCAGCCGGAACAGCCGGAAGATCGCGCCGGTGGAGATATAGGTCCAGGCGGTGCGCAGAAGCAGCCAGTAGGTCGCCGCCACCCCGGCCTGCATCGAATCGCGCACGATATCCGCCCATTCCAGGATGCGGATCTCGGCGCGGCTGGTAGTGCCGTCCATCTCGGCCTCCACCCGCCAGCCGTAGGGGCCGTCGTCCTTGAGCGGTTTCTGCCGCAGGGAGTAGCCGGAGATCGCCGCCTGCGCGGCGCCTTCGGTGCGGTAAAGCTCGCGGTAGCGGCGTGGCGGGAACGGGTCGTAACCGGGGATGTAGAACACCCGCCGCTCGCGCACGCTCTGCCCGCTGCCATCACCCATCGCCGTCACCGGTCTGCTGTTCGTGGGCAGATTAGCGCCGAAAGCGGGCGGAAATAAGCCCCCGAAATGCCGCCCTTCAGGCGCTGAGCGCGCGGGCCGGGCCGCGGCGGCGGGCGCGGGCGAAGTCGCGCACGGCATCGCCGAAGGCCGCGAAGAGGGGGCGCGAGACCGGGTCCTGCGCCGCGTTCCATTCCGGGTGCCACTGCACCGAGAGCGTGAAGCCGGGTGCGTCGCGGACGAACAGCGCTTCGGGCGTGTCATCGGGCGCCCAGCCGTCGATGACGATGCGCGCGCCGGGGGTCTTGATCCCCTGCCCGTGCAGCGTGTTGGTCATCACCTCGGGCGCGCCCATCAGGCGGTGGAAGGGGCCGCCGTCCGAAAAGCGGACCTTGTGGCGCAGGGCGAATTTCTCCTCCAGCGTGCCATCGGGGGGCATCCGGTGGTTCATGCGCCCTGGCAGGTCGCGGATTTCCGGGTAGAGCGTGCCGCCCATGGCCACGTTGACCTCCTGGAACCCGCGGCAGACGCCCATCACCGGCTGCCCTCGCTCCACGCAGGCGCGCACCAGCGGCAGCGCCACGGCATCGCGGGCGCGGTCAAAGGCACCGTGGGCGGGGGTTTCCGGCTCGCCATATTCCTCGGGGTGGACATTGGGGCGCCCGCCGGTGAGCAGGAAGCCGTCGCAGACCTCCAGGAGTTCGGCCACATCGACCAGCCGCGGGTCCGAGGGGATCACCATGGGCAGGCAGCCCGAGACCTCGGCCACGGCTTCGGAGTTCATGGACCCCCCGGCGTGGGCCGGATACTGGTCATTTATCAGGTAACTGTTGCCGATGATCCCGACGACGGGGCGGTGCATGCTCGACCTCCTGCGCTACTGGACAAACATACGCGCGTGCGCGCGCAGGGTCGAGGGGGCAGGCCGCACCGGGCACCGCATGTGACTGCCGGTGCCCGCTTCTTGACCCTGGCAGCCACAGCCCTGCCCCGAACCGCAAAGCCGCTGGCGCAAGCCCGGGCAGACCGGCTATGCAGAGGGGAACGCGCCCCAGCCCGAGTGCCCCCATGCCCGACCTGCTGCTTGGCCAGACCCTGCGCTTCACGGCGGACCCGTTCGTCGAAGGGCCAGACGCAGCCCGCCATGAAACCCACGGGGCCGTGCTGATCGACGGCGGGCGGATCATCGATACCGGCCCTGCGGAGCGTTTGCGTGCCGCGCATCCCGGTGCGCGGGTGCATGACTACGGCCGCGGGCTGATCTGCGCGGGATTCATCGACGCGCATGTGCACTACCCGCAGACGGCAATCATCGCGTCCTGGGGCAAGCGGCTGATCGACTGGCTGAACACCTACACCTTCCCCGAGGAGATGCGGTTCATTGACCCCGCCCATGCCCGCACCATCGCCGCACGGTATTTCGATCTGGCGCTGGCCCATGGCACCACCACCGCGTGCAGCTTCGCCACGATCCACCCCGCCAGCGTGGACGCCTTCTTTGCCGAGGCACAGGCGCGCGGGCTGCGGGCGCTGGCGGGCAAGACCTGCATGGACCGCAACGCGCCCGAGGGGCTGCGCGACACGGCGCAATCGGCATATGACGACAGCGCTTCGCTTCTGGCGCGCTGGCACGGGGTGGACCGGCTGTCCTATGTCATCACGCCGCGCTTCGCGCCGACCTCCAGTCCGGAACAACTCGAAGCCCTCGGCGTACTCTGGGCGGCGCACCCGGACTGCCTGATGCAGACGCACCTGAGCGAGCAGATCGAGGAAATCGCCTGGGTCCGCGACCTGTTCCCGGAGGCGCGCGATTACCTGGACGTCTACGAGTGCTTCGGTCTCCTTGGCGCGCGCGGGGTCTATGGCCACGCCATCCACCTGACCGAGCGTGAGCGCGCCCGGCTGCTTGAGGTCGGTGCCGGGCTGGCCCATTGCCCCACCTCGAACGCCTTCATCGGCTCGGGGCTCTTCGATATGGACGGGCTGCGCGCGGCAGGTCAGGTGGTGGGGCTGGCCACCGACACCGGCGGCGGGTCCAGCTTTTCCATGCTGCGCACCATGGCCACCGCCTATGAGGTCGCGCAACTACGTGGACGCGCGCTGCACCCGGCGGAGCTGATCTGGCTGGCCACCTGCGGGTCAGCGCAAGCGCTGCATCTGCAGGATCGGATCGGCAACATCGCGCCGGGGATGGAGGCCGATATCGTGGTGCTGGACCTCGCCGCCACCCCCGCCATCGCCCAGGCGGCGGCGCGGGCGGAAACGCTATGGGAGGCGCTGTTTCCCACCATCATGATGGGCGACGACCGCGCCATCGCGGCGGTCTGGGTGAACGGGACGCCGGTTCTGCAGGGAACGAAAACGGCCGGGGACGCGTAACCGCCCCCGACCTTATTCTTGCTGCATCTGTTCTGCGGCCACTTCAGCGCAACAGCGCCACCGGTCCCCCCGGTTCCGCTTCCCGCCCGGTGAACTCGTCTTCCAGCCCGGGCAGGCAGCCGCGCAACTGCTGGCGGCTGTTGTAGTGGATATCGCCCGCAGCCTCGGCATATATACCGCTGGTCGCGCGATTGTTCGAGTTGAAACGGATATCGCCACCGCTGACCACCAGCACGCCGCGCAGCTCGTTGTTGGAGTTGAACCTGACCCCCTCGACCGCCAGCAGGTAGCCGCCGTATTTCTCTCGGGAGCAATACTCTTCCTCGGTGCCGCCGATGCGCACGTTGGAATTCAGCTCCAGCCGCCCCTCGGTGGCCAGGATCACGTTGTCGAGCACGACATTGGCGTCGACCGTGATGTCGCCGGCGGCAACGATTGCGATATTCTCGAAATGCCGCCCGCCCCGCAGGTGCACGTCTCCATCGACCACGAACAGCGTATCGCGCAGCAGACTCTCGTTCTGGCGGATGCGGTCGCGGTAGATCGGCCCGAAGGTCACGAACTCCGGCAGGTCCATGTCCTGCGGGCTGCCCGAGCGCAGCGCGGCGATCATGTCGGGTATCTGACCGGGCAGCGTGATGTCATATCCCATTTCACGCAAGGCCTCGTCGGCACCGGGGTTGTTGGTGTGGCGCTGGAAGTCGCCAAGGTCGGGCATGCTGACCACGGTGCCGGTTTCGAATCGGTTCTGATTGTGGATCTGCACCCCTTGCTCACCATGCAGACAGAACCCGTCGGTGTAGTTGTTCGAACTGTTGCCGATGGCACGCCCTTCCGCAAAGAACCCGCCGCCGCTGCAATTCAGGAAACGGCCCGGACCACCGAAGCCCGCAATCGCCCGGCCTGCGACATTCAGCGTGTCGACGCCAGACAGATGCATCAGGATGGTATTCACCGGATTGTTGTTCGCCTTGTCCCGGCGCGTGACCACCGAAACCGCGTTCGGCGTCACGCCATCGACGGCCGACGCGGTCTGGAAGCCATCCTCCGTATGGCTCAGCAGGGTGATATCGTCCATGTTCAGCAAACCGGCGCGGTGGTACCCGGCCACCTCGGTGATCATGTCCAGCGCGGCATCCTCGCCGTCGCGCAGCCGGATCGCCCCGGCCCGCGCGGCCGCATCGGCCACTACCTGCGCCTCGGCCCGTGCGCTCTGCCCCTGGGCATGATCCAGCGACAAGCCACCGACCACGGCCAGCAGGAAAATGAGATAGAGCCCGGTGAGTGACGCGTTGCCCGCGTCGTCCCGGCAGAACGCGGTCAGATGCCGCTTCGGGTCGACCCCGACAACCGTGGAGCGCAGACGGCGCAGGACTGATTTGACGCGATCTGTCATATCTCGACCCCCGGTTCCACAAGCTGAACAACCTGCACTTCCATCGCCCCCACCAGCGACAGGATCATTCCGGTGCCGATCCCCTCGAACGGGCGCGACAACTGCACCACCAGGAAATCGCCCATCTGCTGGAAAGAGGCCGTGTAACCGGCCATCGACGCGGCGGCGGCTTCCGCCTCGGCAATTGTCATCTGCCCGGTGGCCACCGCGCGCGAGATTTCGCCCGCCGCGTGCCACATGGCCCCCTGTGCAAGGAAGGCCATCGAGCTGTCCACCACCAGCAGCAGAAATGCCATCTAGAGCGGCGTCCAGAGGACGAATTCGACACTGAGCCCGCCGTCTTCGCTGCGCAGCCACGCGCGGGACGCATCGGAAAGGGGATGCCTTTGTTCTACCGGGTGTCGCATCGGACCTGCCTCGCATGATTTGTTGCATTCTCGAGCGGTGGCGCTGCGACCACTCTCTTTTTATTCAATATGAGGCGAATTATGACGATCGCGCGGCGGAACCGGGGAGAGTTCGAGACACCGCAAAAAACCCGACAAAGGAATCCGGTGCCGAGGCCGGGCATGGCGCAACATGCCGCCCGCGAGGGTCTGATGTGAACGACATGCGAAACCGTTCCGCGTGCTTGGGCTTCCGAGCGACCTCGCCACCCTGAAGCTTGTATCGGACGGTGGACGCAGGCTTGCAGGTCCGATCCTGCCCGCCCATGCCGGGGTGGCGAGACGCGCGCGCGTCAGCGCGCGCCCGGCCCAACGGGACGGGGGGCGCCCCAGCGCCCCGACGACGGGCGGGAGAGCCCCGTCTTGACGCGTTGCGCCGCCCGGTGACGTCTTCAGCCGCCAGAGGACCTTTCCAACCGCTCGGCCACCACCGCCACGGCGCGCGCCACCGCCGCCTCGATGCTCAGGCCCGATGTATCCAGTTCCACCGCATCCGCCGCCGGGCGCAGCGGCGCGTCCGCGCGGCCCATGTCCCGCGCATCGCGGGCACGCACCTGGTCGAGCACCGAATCGAAGCTTTCCGGCGCCGTATCGCCGCCCGCTTCCAGCCAGCGGCGCCGGGCGCGCACTTCCGGCGCGGCGGTCACGAACAGCTTCACCGCCGCGTCAGGGCAGATCACCGTGCCGATATCGCGCCCGTCCAGCACCGCGCCGCCCGGGCGCGCCGCGAAATCGCGCTGAAACGCCACCAGCGCCCCGCGCACCTCCGGCAGCGCCGCCACGCGGCTGGCGGCCTCCCCCGCCGCCTCGGAGCGCAGATCGTCGCGCGCCAGATCGGCCTCGGTCAGCGACTGCGCCGCGGCCACCGGATCGCCGCCCTTCGCGCCCACCGCGCGATACAGAAGCCCCGTGTCCAGATGCGCAAACCCGAAACGCGCCGCTACCGCACGGGCGACCGTGCCCTTTCCCGCGGCGGCCGGACCGTCGACGGCGACGGTAAAGGGCATGTCCGCGCTTCTGTCCTGCCCGGGCACAGGATCACCCATCCCGCCGGATATCGGCGCCAAGATCCCGCATCAACGCCTCGAACACCGGGAAAGAGGTGGCGATCGGCCCGGCATCATCGACCGTGACGGGGTCCCGAGCTACCAGCCCAAGGCACAGGAAACTCATGGCAATGCGGTGGTCCAGGCGACTTTCCACCGTGGCCCCGCCCGGCACGCCATCCCCGCCGCAGCCGTGCACGGTCAGGCTGTCCCTGGTCTCCTCGACCCGCACCCCGCAGGCTTCCAGCCCGCGCGCCATGGCGTCGATCCGGTCGGATTCCTTGACCCGCAACTCCCCGATCCCGCGCATCACGGTGGTTCCTTCGGCGCTGCCGGCCAGCGCCGCCAGCACCGGATATTCGTCGATCATGCTGGCCGCGCGGTCGGGCGGCACCTCGATGCCGCGCAGCGCTCCCCCATGGCGCAGGCGCAAGTCGGCCACCGGCTCGCCGCCTTCCTCGTGCGGGTTTTCAAAGGCGATGTCGGCGCCCATGTCGCGCAAGGTCAGGTAAAGCCCGTTGCGGGTGGGGTTCTGGCTGACGCCGGGAATGCGCACATCCGAGCCCGGCACCATCAGCGCCGCGCAGGCCGGAAACGCCGCCGAGGACGGATCGCGCGGCACCGCCACCGCTTGCGGGCGCAACTCCGGCTGTCCGGTCAGCGTGATCACCCGGCCCTCTGAGGTGTCTTCGACCGCCACTTCGGCGCCGAAGCCGCGCAGCATCCGTTCGGTGTGGTCGCGCGTTGGCTCGGGTTCGATCACCACCGTCTGCCCCGGCGCGTTCAGCCCCGCCAGCAGCACCGCCGATTTCACCTGCGCCGAAGCGACCGGCAGCGTGTAGCGCACCGGCACCGGGTCGGCCGCACCGATCACCGTCATCGGCAAACGCCCGCCGGAGCGCCCGAAGGCGCGGGCCCCGAACAGCGCCAGCGGATCGGTCACCCGCCCCATGGGCCGGGAATTCAGGCTGGCATCGCCGGTGAAGGTGGCGGTAATCGGCGTGGTCGCCATGGCACCCATGATCAGCCGCACCCCGGTGCCGGAATTACCGCAGTCGATCACCGCCTCGGGTTCGGCAAAACCGCCAACGCCCACGCCGTGGACACTCCAGTGCCCTGGACCGTGGCGCGTGACCTCGGCCCCGAAGGCGCGCATGGCCGCGGCGGTATCCAGCACGTCCTGCCCCTCCAGGAGCCCCTCGATCCGCGTCTCACCCACCGCCAACGCACCGAAGATCAGGGCGCGGTGACTGATGGACTTGTCCCCCGGCACCTCGGCGCTGCCGCGCAGGGGCCCGCCGCGGCGGGCGGTCATGGGGATTGCGGGGCCATGGGATGACATGCTCTTGCAACTCCTTCGCTCCGGACGGCGCGTCGGCCTTGAACGGTCGGCGGTAGCCGGGACACTGCGCGCGGCCTCGACCGGAGACGCGCCGCGCGCGGTCATACCGCAGCCGCATCCGCGCGTCCATAAGCCTTGGCGCGCCACCGGAAAGCGCTCCGTTCCGGTGTCGGACGCGGAGGGCCGAGGGGCACTCCCGCCCCCTGCACCGCCGCAGGTTCCCTGCGACGCTGCAGGCGTTGGGCCGGGCGCC
>SKMI01000317.1 GCA_007121115.1 Paracoccaceae bacterium
AACATCGAAAAGGGCAGCTCGAAGCACTCGGCCTATGACCTGCGCGACCCCAATGCCGAGCGGCTGGAAAGCCACACTCTGGCGATCATCGTGGACAACGAATCGGGCGTTCTGGCGCGCGTGATCGGGCTGTTCTCGGCGCGCGGCTACAACATCGACAGCCTGACCGTGGCCGAGGTGGACCACGAAGGCCATCGCTCGCGCATCACCATCGTCACCTCCGGCACGCCGCAGGTGATCATCCAGATAAAGGCGCAGCTTGAACGCATGGTCAGCACCCATGCGGTGCACGACCTGACCACCGAAGGGCCGTCGGTGGAGCGTGAACTGGCACTGCTGAAGGTCGCGGGCAAGGGCGAGCCGCGGATCGAGGCGCTGCGCCTGGCCGAGATCTTCCGCGCCAATGTGGTCGATTCGACGCTGGAGAGCTTCGTGTTCGAGATGACCGGGACGCCCGAGAAGATCGACGCCTTCGCCGAACTGATGCGCCCGCTGGGACTGGTCGAGGTGGCGCGCACCGGCATCGTCGCGCTGGCGCGCGGGGCCTGATCCAATCGCAACGGGCGCGCCGCTTGCATGCCCCCAAGGCGCGGCGTAGGCAGGGCGCATGGAGGCCATCATCCGCTCCGACCCGTTCCCGCCCGCACCGGCGCGCTACAACATGGCGCGCGACGTGCTGGCGGCGGGCGCACACACGCCGGACAAGATCGCCCTGCAGGTGCTGCGCGCCGGCGGCGCCGAGCGCTGGAGCTATGCGCGCCTGACGGCTGCGGTGCGCGGCACCGGCGCGGGGCTGCTGGCGCTGGGGCTGGAACCGGGCGACCGGGTGCTCTTGCGCCTGGGCAACAGTGTGGACTTTCCCATCGCCTTTCTGGGCGCCGTGGCGGCGGGGCTCATACCGGTGCCGACCTCCAGCCAGCTCACCGCGCCCGAGATCACCGCCATGGCCGCCCATCTGGACCCGGGCCTGGTGGTGGCCGGTGACAGCATCGCCCTGCCCGACCACCCGGCCCGGGTCCTGCCCCTGCCCGTACTCCGCGCGATGCGCGAGGGGCCGCCCTGCGACTGGCACCTCGGCCCCCCGGACCGGCCGGGCTACATGGTCTTCACCTCCGGCTCCTCGGGCACGCCCATGGCCGTGGTCCACGCCCACCGGGCGCTCCACGCACGGCGGATGATGTGGGACGGCTGGTATGGCCTGACGCCCGCGGACCGGATGCTGCACGCGGGCGCCTTCAACTGGACCTACACGCTGGGCACCGGGCTGATGGACCCCTGGGCGATCGGCGCCACCGCGCTGATCCCCGAACCCGGCGCACCGCTACCCCTTCTGCTGCGCCGCTTCGACGCCACCATCTTCGCCGCCGCGCCCGGCGTCTATCGCCAGCTTCTCAAACCCGGCAAGCCGCTCGCCCTGCCCCGCCTGCGCCATGGCCTCTCGGCGGGCGAGAAACTGCCCGAGGCGACGCGCGCCGCCTGGGAGGCCGCCACCGGCCGCCCGGTGTTCGAGGCTCTGGGCATGTCCGAATGCTCCACCTACATCTCCGCCGCGCCGGGCCACCCTGCCCCCGAAGGCGCCATCGGCTACCCCCAGCCGGGGCGCACCGTGGCCGTGCTGGACGGGGCGGGCCAGCCGGTGCCGCGCGGCACCCCCGGCACCCTCGCCGTCCACCGCAGCGACCCGGGTCTGATGCTCGGCTACTGGCGCGCGCCCGAGGCCACGCGCGCCCGCTTCACCGGCGACTGGTTCGTCACCGGCGACACGGTGGTCATGGCCGAAGATGGCGCCATCACCTATCTCGGCCGCGACGACGACATGCTCAACGCCGGCGGCTACCGTGTCTCGCCGCTGGAGATCGAAGCCGCCATGGAGCGCCACCCCGATATCCAGGAAGCCGCCGCCACCGAAATCACCGTCAAGGCCGACGCCACCGTGATTGCCGCCTTCTACACCGCCGCCACCCCCCTGCCCGAGGCCGCGCTGCAGACCCACGCCGCGGCGCATCTGGCGCGCTACAAGCAGCCGCGGCTCTATATCCACCGCGACACGCTGCCGCGCGGGGCCAACAACAAACTCCTGCGCCGGGTTCTGCGCGAAGGATGGGAGCACGCCCATGACCCCGCTTGATATCTGGTCCGATCCGATCTGCCCTTGGTGCCATATCGGCAAGACCGCGCTCGACCGCGCGCTCGAAAGCCGCCCCGACCATCCCTTCGCCGTCGCCTGGCACCCGTTCCAGCTCAACCCCGACATGCCACCCGAAGGCATGGCACGCGACGCCTACCTGGCGCTCAAGTTCGGCGATGCGCAGGGCATCCTGAACGCCTATCGCCCCGTGGTCGAACGGGCCGAGGCCGAGGGCGTGGCGCTGAACCTGCCCGCCATCGCCCGCACGCCGAACACGCTGGACGCGCACCGGCTGATCCACTGGGCCGGGATCGAAGGGCGACAAACCGCGATGGTCGCCACCCTTTTCCGCGCCTGTTTCCAAGACGGCCAGGACATCGGCGACCGCGCCACGCTCACTGACCTCGCCGCCACCGCGGGCATGGACCGCGCGCTGGCCGCCCGGATGCTCGCCTCGGATGCCGATCAGGACACCATCGCCCAGGCCGACCGCGAAGCCCGCGCCCGCGGCATCACCGGCGTGCCCTTCTTCGTCATCGGCGGCGAACTCGCCGTCTCCGGCGCCCAGACCACCGCCTTCTGGCAACAACTCATCGACGAGCTGACCGCGCAGGCGGCCCGATGATCCGCGCCCGGACCCGCTTCCTGGCGAAGTCCGCACTCGGAGCGACCAGCGGGTCGCACTCCTGCCCCGCCCCGTTGCCACGCATCCCCGCCCCAACCCACCTTGCGTGCCATCGCACCACCCTCCCCCCATCATCTGTGCGAAAATATCCTCGGGGGGAATCGCCCGGAACGGGCGATGGGGGGCAGACAGCCCCCCTGCACCGCCTGCCACCAGAGCGCGCCGCATGAGCGACGCCCCCACCGCCACCGCACCCCGCCAACTGGGGTTCCGCGAATTCGTCGCGCTCATGGCGATGCTGTTTTCCACCATCGCCTTCGCCATCGACGCGATGCTCCCCGCGCTTCCGCGCATCGGCGCCGAGCTTGCGCCGGACAATCTCAGCGCGGTGCAACTGGTGGTCACCGTCTTCGTGCTTGGCATGGGGCTGGGCACGCTGGTCTGCGGGCCCTTGTCGGATGCGCTGGGGCGCAAGTCGGTGATGGTCTGGGGGCTGTCGCTCTTTGCCATCGGCGCACTGGCCGCGGCACGGGCCGAAACGATCGAGGGGCTTCTGACGGCCCGCTTCATCCAGGGGCTGGGCGCGGCCGCGCCGCGGGTGGT
>SKMI01000265.1 GCA_007121115.1 Paracoccaceae bacterium
AGCCGGATCGGCGAGCCCTGCGCGCGCCGCCTGGTCTATGAGTTCACCAGAACGCCGGTCGATCCGGGCAAGGCGTTCGAGGGGCGCAGCCTGCGCATCTTCGAGGCCGGCCACGTCTTCGAGGACCTCGCCATCCGCTGGCTTCGGCAGGCCGGGTTCGACCTCCGCACCCAGACCCGCGATGGCGGCCAGTTCGGTTTCGAGACCGCGGGCGGGCGCATCCGGGGCCATGTGGACGGGATCATCGTTGGCGGCCCTAACCTTGAAATCCCCTGGCCCGTGCTCTGGGAACACAAGGCGCTGAAGGCCTCGAGCTGGACCGACACGGTCAAGAGAGGCGTGCGGGTCTCGAAGCCCGTCTATTTCGGCCAGATGCAGATCTACATGGCTTACATGGCGCTGGATGCCGCGCTGTTCACCGCGCTGAACAAGGACACCTGCGAACTCTACCACGAGCATGTGCCCTTCGATCCCGCCGCAGCGCAGGCGCTCTCGGACAAGGCGGTCGACGTGCTGCGCGCCGCCGACGCGGGCGATCTGCTGCCGCGTGTCGCGACCAGCCCCGACTTCTATCTCTGCCGGTTCTGCCCTTTCGCCGCCCGCTGCTGGGAGGAGGAACAGCCATGAGCATCACCGTCTCCGAGGCGCAGGCGAAGGCCATTTCCATCATTCGGGACTGGTATCTCAACCGTCGCCACCAGCAGCAGATCCTCCGTGTGTTCGGCTATGCCGGTACCGGGAAGACCACGATTACCACTCTGGCCATGCAGGCCCTTGGCCTCGAGGCCATGACGCCTGGCGGCTTGGGGGGCGTGCTCTTTGCCGCCTTCACCGGCAAGGCCGTTCTGGTGATGACCCGCAAGGGCACGCCGGCGCAGACCATTCACAGCCTGATCTACCGTCTTTCCGAGGCATCGCCTGAGGAAATCGCGCGTGTGAGCGAGGAGCTGGCCGCGCTGGAGCGCGACCTGCCGCGGATGGGCCCGGGGGAGCGCGGGTTCGCCGAAGCGCAGATTGCCCAACTCAGGCTCCGGCTGGACCACATCCACGAGCCGCAATTCGTGCTGAACCCGCAGTCCGACCTGCGCGACGCCGATCTGCTGGTGCTCGATGAGGTGTCGATGGTGGGCAAGAAGATGGCGGATGACCTGCTGGCCTTTGGCAAGCCCATCCTGGTGCTGGGGGATCCGGGCCAATTGCCGCCCGTCAAGGATGAGGGGTTCTTCGTCAAGGGTGAACCAGACGTCATGCTGACGGAAATCCATCGCCAGGCCGCGGACAGCCCGATCCTGCGACTGGCCACCATGGCGCGCGAGGGCCAACCCATCCCCTTCGGCGCCTTCGACGACAATGTCTGGAAGATGTCGCGCCATGACGTGACGCCCGCGCAGCTCTTGCATGGCGGCCAGGTGATCTGCGGGACCAATGCCATGCGGCGCCGGCTGAACATGGCGATGAAGCAGGCCGCCGGCTTTGCCGCGGACTACCCCACGGGCGCCGGCGAAAAGATCATCTGCCTGCGCAACCGCCACGATCTCGGGCTGATCAACGGCATGTTCCTGACGCTCAGCGCGGTGCAGCCGCATCCACATAATCCGCGCGCCTTTCGTGCCGAGATCGAGACCGAGGATGGCGTGGCAATCGGGGGCGCGCAGGATTTCTGGCGCGGCGAATACGATGATCACCTTCTCTTCGACCCGAACCGCAACCGTCACGAATGGTCCGTTCGCCGTGGTCTGATCGAGACCAGCTGGGGCTATGCCATCACCTGCCACAAGGCTCAGGGCAGCCAGTACCCCACGGTCATCGTTGTGGACGATGGGTTCGGCCATTCCACTGAGGCGCGCAAGCAGTGGCTCTACACCGCCATCACCCGGGCCGAGCACGGCCTCTTGCTGCTGGCATAGGAGGCCTTGGGATGAGTGCTGCGATCATCGACCTCAATGACGTCGCCCCAGGCTATGCCGAACCCGCGCGCTACGATCTGGACCTGATCGTCCAGCGCCTGCGCGAAACCGCCGAGCGCTGGGTGCCGCGGCTGTTTCCGAACGGCAAGCGCGTCGGCGACGACTGGCGCCTTGCCAATATTCGCGGCGACGCGCCGCGCAATACCGGCTCCTGCGTCATTGCCCTGCGCGGCCCGCACGCCGGTGACTGGATCGACTTCGACGGCAATGCAGGCGGCGGGCCGATCAGCACGATCGAGGAAGCCACCGGGCTTTCCGGGCGCGATCTGATCGTCGAGGCCGCCGCCATGGCGGGCGTTCAGCCCGGCGCGCCTGCACGGCAGATGCCGGCAGCAAAACCGGCGCCAAAGCGCGACCCGGCGCAGGAGATCGCGCATGTTCTCGCGCGCGCCGTGCCGGTGACGGACACGCCCGCCGCGACCTATCTCGCCGGCCGCGCACTGGCCGTGCCCGATCAGACCGATCTGCTGTTTCACCCGGACCTGACGCATTGGGAGACGAAAACCGGCTATCCGGCGCTGTTGGGCCAAGTCCGGGACCGCAGCGGCGAGGTGATCGGGCTGCATCGCACCTACCTCGTTCAGGACGCGAACGAGGTTCGCAAGGCGCCAGTCTCCAAGCCGAAGATGATGCTGGGCCGCGTTGCCGGGGGTGCGGTGCGTCTCGCCCCGATCGCCTCGGACGGGCGGGTGGCGCTCTGCGAGGGGATCGAGACGGGCCTCGCGGTGATGACCGCCTGTCCCGATCTGCCTGTCTGGGCCACGCTATCCACCTCCGGCATGGAACAGCTCGATCTGCCGCCCGCGGCGCAGCGGGTGCTGATCCTCGCAGACCATGATGTATCGGGTGCCGGGCTTCGCGCAGCGGAAGCAACCGCGCGGCGGCTGCGCGCGCAAGGTCGTGATGTGGCGATCGCCATCCCGCCCGAGGAAGGCGAGGACTTCAACGACATGCTCTTGCGCGCTGGCGCAAAAGTGGTCGCCCGGCTGATTGCGACAGCGGAGCAGACGGTGGATATCGACGCCGTGCTGCAGATCGGACAGCACCGACCGCTGAACTACCAGGGCAGCGCCGGCGACATCCCGGTCCTGCGCGCCGATGAGGGCGATCTGGGCCGCGCCGTGGCGCAGGTCTGGAGCGTGATCATGGCGTCGAACCGCACGCCATGGGTGTTCCGCTTCGCGGGCCAGCCCACATGGGTCGTCCCCGATGACGAGGGCCGGCCGGTCGCCACGATCCTGAACGAAGAGCGCCTGCGGCACATGCTGGCGCGCCTCGCCCGATGGGTGCGCGAGAATGCCAAGGGCGAGCTACTGCCCGCGCCGCCGCCGGTTGCGGTGGTCAAATCCGTGCTCGCAACACCCGATCCGGCGCTGCCGGTGCTC
>SKMI01000147.1 GCA_007121115.1 Paracoccaceae bacterium
CCTCCAGCGCGGGCGCGGCCATCAGCCAGTTGGCCAGTCCCGCCCCACGCGCAAACTCGGCCACCACCGGAAGCGCGCCCTCGCCCGCACCAAGCGCCCGCGCCGCCAGTCCAGTCAAGGCGCCCGCCGTGTCATCGATATAGGACAGCAGCGCCTCGGTGTCGTCGAAGGGCGCGCGGGTGATGTCGCGCTTGCGCGCCTCGATCATCGCCTCGAATGGCGCCAACGGCAGCCCCCGATCCCGGATCAGCGCCGCCAGCGGAGCCGCCACCTCATGCGCGCGCGGGGCTGCGTCGCGCGCGGCCTCGGCCACGGTATCGGCCCAGAACTGCAGCCGCATCTCGGCGATCAGCGGCTCCTGCGTCAGCCAGGGCGCACGCGCGATTTCCAGATTGAAGGCATAAAGCGGCCAGAGCCGCGCCTGCGCCTTCGGGGGTGCGCCCAGCGTCGCGCGGTGCCGGTCCGGGTCACCCCGGCGGACCAGTTCGGCGCAGGCGTCCAGACTCACCGGGCGGCCACACAGAGCAGATAGCCGAAGCAATCCCCGTATTCGCGCCAGAGTTCGATCTCGCGCTCGTGGGTTTCGATCTGCCGGGCCAGATCGGGATCGCCGGGCACGTCCCGGCGCAGCAGTTCCAGCCGTTTTTCCAGCGGCGCGTAATAGGCTTCCCAGGCGGAGGCGCTCAGTTCGGTGCAGACATGAAACCGCATTCCGGCCCGGGCGACCCGGGAGCGCAGCGTCATCTCATCGCCCATGGCGGGGTATGTGCGGGAGAAGAACTCCACGGCCTCGGGCGGCCGCTCCGGCCCGGTCCAGCACAGGTCCGAAAACACGATCCGCCCCGCTGGCACCAGCATCCGGCGCAGCACCGGCAACGCCCGTTCCACCCCTGGCGCATAGAGCGAACCCGCCGCCCAGACCAGGTTGAACGGCCCCGACTGCTGCAGCATGTCGCCGTGGATCACCTTGACCCGCGGGTCGCCACGGAACCGCGCGCGGGCCTGATGGGCATAGGGCGCGTGGCTGTCCACGGCCACCACGCGCCCGCGCGGCACGTATTTCACCAGCCACGGGATATCCGCCCCCGGTCCGCACCCGGCATCCAGGATCCGTCCGTCGGCGGGCGGGCGGGCAAAGGCCATGGCCCACGAAATGGTGGATCGGTCCCCCGGCCCTTCACGCGGGAGCGAGGAATGGATGGCAAAGAACGCCTGATCGCTCATGGCATCACTCCCTTTCCCGGAGCTGCGAAGCCCGCCTGACGCCTACACCGGGCGCGCCCCCGCGCGGATCAGCTTCCAGACAATGGCATCCAGATAGGCCTCGAACGCGGCATCGATCAGGTTGGCCGAAACCCCGACCGTGGACCACGTGGTACCCGCATCGTCGTGCGAATCGATGGTAACACAGGTCACTGCCTCGGTCCCGCCCTGCGTGATCCGCACCTTGAAATCCGTAAGCCGCATGTCCTCGATATGCTTCTGATATGGGCCAAGGTCCAGCGACAGGGCACGCGAAAGGGCGTTGAAGGGGCCAGCGTCCTGCAGATCGGTGGCATTGTCGTTCTTGTAGTAGTTGGTGGTCCGCGTCCCGTCGGACAGCAGCACCGTCACCACGGCCTCGGATTCCACCACCAGCGCGCCCATGGCGTTGCGGCGGCGCTCCGAGATCACGCGCGAACGCTCCACGTCGAAAAAGCGCGGCAACTGGTTGAGCACCTTGCGTGCCACCAGTTCGAAACTCGCCTGCGCGCCGTCATAGGCATAGCCGCGATCCTCGCGCGCCTTGACCTCATCGAGGATCGCCGCCAGCGCCGGATCGCCGGGGGCCACCTCGATCCCAGCGTCGGCCAGCCGCGCGCGCAGGTTCGACTGGCCCGCCTGGTTGGACATGGGGATGACGCGGGCGTTACCCACCGTGCCGGGGTCGATGTGTTCGTAGGTCGACGGGTCCTTGAGGATGGCGCTGGCGTGCAGCCCGGCCTTGTGCGCGAAGGCCGAGGCGCCGACATACGGCGCCGAGCGCTGCGGCACGCGGTTCAGGATATCGTCCAGCCGCCGCGACAGGCGCGTGAGCCCGGCCAGCCCCGCTTCGGTGATCCCGGTGGTGTAGCGGCTGGCGTAGGGCTCTTTCAGCAGCAGCGTTGGGATCAGCGTGGTCAGGTTCGCGTTCCCGCAGCGCTCGCCCAGCCCGTTGAGCGTGCCCTGCACCTGCCGCGCGCCCGCGTCGATGGCCGCCAGCGTGCCCGCCACGGCGTTGCCGGTGTCGTCATGGGTGTGGATGCCCAGCCGGTCGCCGGGAATGCCCGCGGCGATCACCTCGGCCACGATCCGCCCGATCTCGTCCGGCAGCGTGCCGCCGTTGGTGTCGCACAGCACCACCCAAGCCGCGCCCGCGTCATGGGCGGCGCGCAGGCAGCCCAGCGCATAGTCCGGGTTGGCCTTGTAGCCGTCAAAGAAATGCTCGGCATCGAACAGCGCCTCGCGCCCCTCGGCCACCAGATGCGCGATGGAGGCGGCGATGTTTTCGGTGTTTTCCTCAAGCGTGATGCCCAGCGCGGTGGTGACGTGGAAATCATGCGTCTTTCCGACGATGCAGACCGCCGGGGTGCCCGCGTTCAGCACCCCCGCCAGTACGTCGTCATTCGCCGCCGAGCGGCCTGCGCGCTTGGTCATGCCAAAGGCGGTGAAGGTGGCGCGGGTCTGGGGCCTTGCGGCGAAGAAGTCGCTGTCGGTGGGGTTGGCGCCGGGCCAGCCGCCTTCGATGTAGTCCACGCCGAGGCCATCGAGCATCCGCGCGATGGCTTGCTTGTCGGCGGTGGAAAAGGCCACGCCCTGGGTCTGCTGCCCGTCGCGGAGGGTGGTGTCGTAGAGGGTGAGGCGTTCGGGGGTCATGGGTGAACCTCCTGAACGCATGACCTGTCGGGACACGGGCAGCGCCCGCCCGAGGTGGGCGCGGCAGCGCCCGCCTGGGGGGCGGGCGGGCGCTGCCCGTGCATGCGCACGGGCGGACATGCCGCGGAGGGGGCGCTTCCGGTCATTTGAGGGCCTCCAGTTTGGTGGGGTCGAAATCGGGACCAGGCACGAGTTCGACAGAATTCTTGGACATGCGGACTTCAATTCCTGCATCTACCAATGCCGCTTTCATTTCATCGACAAGAGAGAAGTCTTTTTCAATAATCGCATTTTCTCTGGTAACTTTCAGCTTCGTTGCCCAGTCACTCAAGTCTACTTCTTGCGCCCAACTACCTCGCCCGGGAAGCAAGATACCCATTAGATTTGCCATATCGAGCAATACTGCCTTGGCACGCATCAAAACCTCAGAATCTGAATACTCATCACGTCTTAGATTACTCAGCGCCATACGAAGCTGGTAAAAGTCACCGGCTTCGGCTTTCTCGATTGCATGCAGCAGCCTGCGCAACCCCATCAATGCGCCCCATGTGTTCAGATCATCTTTTAGGGCTTCAATCACAGTGTCGTAGTTTTCGTCTCTGAACTCAGCGGGTGCCCCCTTGACGGCGCGGTGAAAACGCAAAAGTTCGGCCTTGGCTGCCCGCGCCTTCTCCTCCGTCCAATCCATCGGCTTGCGATAATGCGTCTGCAGCATGACAAACCGGATCACTTCCCCTGGCCAGCCCTGATCCAGCAGGTCCCGCACGGTGAAGAAATTGCCCAAGGACTTGGACATCTTCTTCCCGTCGACCTGCACCATTTCATTGTGCATCCAGACCCGCGCGAAGCCGCCGTCGGGATGCGCGCAGCAGCTTTGCGCAATCTCGTTCTCGTGGTGCGGGAATTGCAGGTCAATGCCGCCGCCGTGAATGTCGAAGCTCTCCCCCAGCAACTCATGCGCCATGGCCGAGCACTCGATATGCCACCCTGGCCGCCCCCGGCTAATGCTCTTTCCTTCCCAAACCGGCCCGTCCCACCCCGGTTCGTCCGCCGCCGAAGGCTTCCACAGCACGAAATCCATCGGATCGCGCTTGTAGGGTGCCACCTCGACCCGCGCGCCGGCGATCATGTCATCCACCGACCGCCCCGACAGCCGCCCGTATTCGGGGTAGGAGCGCACATCGAACAGCACATGCCCCTCGGCCACATAGGCATGGCCCTTCGCCACCAGCCCCTCGATCATCCCCACCATCTGGCCGATATAATCGGTCGCGCGCGGCTCCACCGTGGGCCGCAGCGCGCCCAGCGCGCCCATGTCATCGTGATACCAGCCGATGGTCTGATCCGTCAGCGTGCGGATAATCGCATTCAGGTCACGCCCGTCACCCGCCGCCTGCATCTCGCGCGCCCGGGCGTTGATCTTGTCATCCACGTCGGTGAAGTTGCGCACATAGGTCACGGCATCCGCGCCATAGACATGCCGCAACAGCCGGAACAGCACGTCGAACACCACCACCGGCCGCGCGTTGCCCAGGTGCGCCCGGTCATAGACCGTGGGACCACAGACGTACATGCGCACGTTTTCAGGGTCCAGCGGCGCAAAATCCTCCTTGCGCCGGGTGCGGGTGTTGTAAAGCCTGATTCCGGTCATGCGTCCCTCACGGCAAGCGGTTCACGCGCGCGGCGGGGGGAGTTTCCGGATTTGGAGAAGGTCAACCAGAGACGGCCCGCCGCGCAATGTCAGCGGGTAATGCAGATGCAGATGGTGCAGCAACAGCGTCTCATGCCACCGGCGTTACCACGCCCCCCGCGCCCCTGTCCAGCGCCAATCCGCTTGACCGCCGGGCGCGCGCCCGGCAGCATTGCGGCCATGACCCGCGCCATCGTCAACGCCCATTGCGCCATCCTGCCGGGGGCCGAGGTCTCGGACCCCTGGGGCGGCGGCCATGACGCGTGGAAGGTGGGCGGCAAGCTTTTCGCCGTTGTCGGCACCATGGACACCGGCGTGTCGGTCAAATGCTCTGATACGGAAACCGCCGCCCTGCTGATCGATCTTGGCCGCGCCGAACGCGCGCCCTACTTCCACCAAAGCTGGGTGCACATCCCCTGGGGCACGGATAAGGGCGCGCTGCGCGACCGGGTGACCGAAAGCTACCGCCTCATCCGCGCGCGCCTGCCGAAACGGGTGCAGGCCACCCTGCCCCCGTTGCCGTGATCGCTCAGGCCTCCGACTGCCGCCCGCGCATCAGCGACTGGACCACATAGACAAGGATCGCCAGCCCAATGGCGCCCAGCACGGCCACGCCGAGAAGCACGATCCAGTCGATCGGCCCGCCGATGTCGGCCAGCGTTGAATTGGTGATCCACATCACGAACCACACGGCGGCCACCGCGCCAAAGGGCATGGAAAGCTGCGCCACCAGATACTTGCGGAATGAAAGCGCGCGGTCGCGGACCAGCACATAGATCCAGGCAAGCGTGATCGCCACCGCCACCGCCACCATGGCCCAGAACAGCCACGCGCCGAACATCTCCTCGAACACCGCGATCATCGTGGACAGGCTGAATTCTTCCATCGTTACCTCCTCGAGGCCCCACAGGCCCCATCATCTGTGCAGAAATATCCTCGGGGGGAGTCGCCCGGAACGGGCGACGGGGGGCAGACAGCCCCCCTCCCCCGGCAGCCTCAGGCGCGCCCGCGCAGCATGGCGTTATACGTGGCCTTCAGCGCCACTTCCTTCATCAGCCAGGAAATCCACAGCTCCTCCAGCGGCGCGATGATGCCTGGGAAAGACGGCGTCAGGTTGTCCTGATAGTCGAACTCCACCAGCATCGCGCGCCCCACGCGGGTGATCAGCGGGCACGAGGTGTAGCCATCATACATCCGCGTGCCCTCACGCCCAGCGATCTCGCTGACCAGGTGATCCTCGACCACCGGCAGATGGAATTTCACGCTGGCCGCGGTCTTGCCCTTGGGCACGCCGTTGATGTCGCCGATGCCAAAGACGTTGGGATAACGCGCGTGGCGGAGCGTCTGCATGTCCACCTCGATCCAGCCCTGGTCGGTCCAGCGGTCGGCCCAGGACAGCCCCGAGTCGCGGATCACCTGCGGCGCGCGCTGCGGCGGCACCACGTTGATGAAGTCCCAGTTGTCGGTCACGTCGCCGTCGGGCGTGGCATAGGTCGCGGTCTTCGCGCCCGGGTCGATGGCCTTGAGCACGTGGCTGTAGCGATAGGTGATGTCGCGCTCGTCCATGATCTGGCGCACGCGGTGATGGATCACCGGCACCCCGAACAGGTTCGGCGCCTGCGCGTTGTAGACGAAGTCGCACTTGCCGCGGTTGCCCTTGGTGGTGGCGATATCCTCGCCCAGGAAGCAGATCTTCACCGGGGCGCCGGCGCATTTCATCTCGGTCGCCGGGCGGCCGAACATGCCCACGCCGCCTTCATCGGTGAAGCGGTCGAGCGCGCGCCAGCTGGTCTCGGCATAGTCCGGGCCGGCGTAATGGGCGGAAATCCCGTGCTCGGGGCCGACCAGCGACAGATCGAAGCCCTCGATCGCATCCCAGTCCAGCACCAGCCCGGTCGAGACGATCAGGTAGTCATATTCCAGCCGCTGCCCGCCGGTGGTGGTGACCACATTGCTTTCCGGGTCCAGTTCGGCGGCGTGTTCCTGCACCCAGTTGATCCCGCGCGGCAGCCAGTCGCCGGTGCCGCTGACGGCATAACTCGCAGGCCGCAGGCCGGCGGCGACCAGGGTGAAGCCGGGCTGATACCAGTGCTCGCTGCGCCCGTCGACGATGGTGATCTCGGCCCCGTCCAGCCGGTCCATCAGCCGGTTGGCAATCGCCGCACCGCCTGCGCCCGCGCCCAGGATGACAATGCGTGCGCGGGTAGACACGCGCTGCGCCTTCGCCGCACCGGACCCGGCGGCCAGCGCCAGCCCGCCCGCCGCAAGGCCCATGAAGGCGCGGCGAGACGCCGTGAGTTTGGATATGTCGCGCATGAGGTCCTCCATCCCCGAATCGTCGAAGCTGACTTTCACAGATATATTTAACAATTCGAATATTACGTTCCTTGATCTGAATCAACATACCGTCGTATACAGCACCACCGGCGGGGCAATCCGCCGCACCCGGCCTGACACCGCCTTGACCTCGGTCAAGGCGCCACGGCGGAAATAGATTATCCTGCGATGCAGTTTTCCGATGCGATTTTCCGGGCCCGCATCTGCGCGGCGCACCCATGACTGTCCGGAGGAGGAACCCCATGCGTCTGACCACCCGCACCAACCTGGCGCTGCGCACGCTCATGTTCTGCGCCGTCAATGATCGCCAGCTTGTCCGCAAGCAGGATGTCGCCGCCGCCGTCAACGCCTCGGAAAACCATCTGGCGCAGGTGGTGCACCTGCTGGCCCAGACCGGATTCATCGTCACACGGCGCGGACGCCACGGCGGGTTCCATCTGGCCCGCCCCGCCGCCGGGATCAGCGTCGGCACGGTGTTCCGCGCCTTCGAGGCGGGGCTCCCCTTCATCGAATGCTTCAGCGAGGCGAACACCTGCCCACTGCGCCCCGCCTGCCGGATGGGGCAACACCTGGAACGCGCGGTCGAGGCGTTCTACGCCACGCTGGACCCGGTGACGCTGGCCGATCTGACCGACTGCAACAGTGGGCTGGATGCGATCCTGGCAATGGAAACCGCCCGCGCCCGCACGCAGTGCCAGCGGATGCCGAAGATCTCGGTCGAGGCAGAACCGGCGTAGCACGCCAGAACGGGCGAGCCAGATCGGGCGCGGACATCGAGCCTTTTTCTGCAGTTCATGCGATCCCGCCTGAACTGGTTTGCCCGCCCCAGCACTACCTGTCCTTAAGGGAAAAAGCGCTCTCGGGGCGTGCGGGTGGGAGGGTGGGGCACGACCCGAGGGCGCTTTTCGCGCAGGCGCCCTTACGCATCAGGCAAGTCCCACTTGGCGCCGGAACCATCGAAACCCGGCCCGGGCGCTTTCGCCGCACGGGCCGGGGGCAGTGTTCACGCGTCAGCCGGGCATGGAGACGTCGATCCCCTCGTAGAAGTAATTCATCGCCCGGATTGCATCGTCATCAAGGCTTTCACCCTCCCCGATCACCTGCTCACCGGCCTGATTGACGATCGGCCCTGCGAACGGGTCGATCTCGCCGCTGCGCAGCCCGGCGACCACGTTTTCGGCCATCGCGGTTTCCTCGGGCGTCATGTTGGTGAAGGGTGCCAGCTCGAACATGCCCGAATCCAGCCCGCCCCAGGTGTCTTCGGGTTCCCAGGTGCCGTCGATCATCGCCTGCGCGCGACTGGCGTAATAGTCGCCCCAATTGTTGATCGACGAGGTCAGGTGCGAATTCGGCGCGAACTCGGTCATGTCGCTGGCCTGGCCGAAGCCGTAGATGCCGCGCTCCTGCGCCAGTTGCAGCGGCGCGGGGCTGTCGGTGTGCTGGCACAGCACATCGCAGCCCTGGTCGATCAGCGCGCGGGCCGCGTCCGCCTCGACGCCGGGGTTGAACCAAGCATTGGCCCAGACCACGCGGATGCGCATTTCGGGGTCGACCGACCACGCCCCGCGCATCACGGTGTTGATGGCGTGGATCACTTCCGGCACCGGGAAGGCCGCGACATAGCCGATCTGCTTGGTCTGCGACTTCATCGCCGCGATCACGCCCTGCACATAGCGCCCCTCGTAGAAGCGGGCGTTGTAGATCGCCATGTTGGGCAGCGTGCTGGTGCCGGTGGCGTTTTCGAACATCACCTCGGGGAATTGTTCGGCCATGCGGATGGTCGGCTGGAAATAGCTGAACGAGGTGGTGAAGATCAGCCTGGAGCCGGCGCGGACAAGCTGCGTCACCACGCGGTCGAAATCGGGGGGGGCCACGGCCTCGACCTGCGTGGTCTCCACCGCGTCACCCAGCACTTCCTCCATCCGCTGGCGGCCGCGGTCGTGCATGGTCGACCAGCCGAAATCACCCACCGGGCCGATCAGGACGATGCCGACCTTCATCGGATCGTCGGCCAGCGCGTAGCGCGGCAGGGCGGTGCTGGCGGCCAGCGCGGCGGCGCCGGTCATAAGCGTGCGTCTGTGGATCATCTCACTCTCCTGTTGCTGGGTCGGTTACCTGTTGTTGCCATGGTGCTGGCCTAGCGGTCCGGGGTGAAGGGCTGGCCCAGCCCCGCCGGGGCGACCGATCCCGCCCCGGTGCCACGCCGTGCCGCCATGATCAGCGTCAGCGCCACAATGGTCAACAAATACGGCAGCGCGGCAAGGAACTGCGAGGGGATCGCCACCCCGGCGGTCTGCGCGTGCAGCTGCAGGATGATCAGACCGCCGAAAAGATAGGCGCCCAGCATGGCCCGGAACGGCAGCCACGAGGCGAAGACCACGATGGCCAGCGCGATCCAGCCGCGCCCCGCTGTCATGCCCGAGGTCCAGAAGGGCGTGAGCACCAGCGACAGATAGGCGCCGGCCAGCCCCGCGCAGCCGCCCCCGAACAGCACCGCATAAAGCCGGATGCGCAGCACCCGGTAGCCCAGTGCATGGGCCGACACCGGATTCTCGCCGCAGGCGCGCAGCACCAGCCCGGCCTTGGTCCGCCACAGGAACCACGACACACCGATCACCAGCGCGACCGAGGCATAGACGAACAGGTCCTGCCGGAACAGCACGGGTCCGATCAGCGGGATGTCGGACAGGAACGGGATGGTGATCCGACCGATCCCCTCGCGCTGGATGCCGACGAAGGGCGCCCCCACGACCCCCGACAGCCCTGTGCCAAAAATCGTCAGCGCCAGCCCCGAGGCATACTGGTTCGCCGCCAGCCCCAGCGTCAGCAGCGCAAAGATCGCCGCCAGCGCCACCCCCGCGCCGATGGCCGCCACCACCCCCAGCGCGCTGGACCCGGTGACGATGGCCACCGCCACGCCCGAGGCCGCGCCCATGATCATCATCCCCTCGACGCCGAGATTCAGGACGCCCGAGCGTTCGACCACCAACTCGCCGATGGCAGCGATCAACAGCGGCGTGGCCGCGGTGATGATGGTCAGCAGGATCGCGATGGCCAGTGTCATGCCTGCGCTTCCGCCCCGGGCACACGGCGCTTCACGCGGTACAGGATCAGCGTATCACACGCGAGGATGTAGAACAGCAGCATCCCCTGAAACACCAGCGTCATGTCGCGCGGCAGGCGCAGGACGATCTGCGCATTCTCGCCCCCGATGAAGGTGATGGCGATGAACACCCCGGCGATCAGGCAGCCCACCGGGTTCAGCCGCCCCAGAAACGCCACGATGATCGCCGTGAACCCGTAGCCCACCGACAGCCCCGGCATCAGTTGCCGCACGGTCCCGGCCGCTTCGAGCACCCCCGCTAACCCTGCCAGCGCGCCCGAGACGGCAAAGACCGTGAGTGTCAGCCGCGCGTCCGAAAAGCCCGCGAAACGCGCCGCGCGCGGGGCCTGTCCGACCAGCCTGATCTCGAACCCCTTGAGCGTGCGCGCCATCACCACCGCCGCAACCAGCACCACCGCCAGTGCCATCAGCGTGCCGATGTTCGTCCGACCACCGTCGAACAGCACCGGCAGCGTGGCCTCGGACGCAAAAGTCACAGTCTGTGGCATGTTGAAGCCCAAGGGGTCGCGCCACGGCCCACGCACCAGCCAGTCCAGCAGCAGGTCGGCCACATAGACCAGCATCAGCGAGACCAGGATTTCATTGACCCGCAGGCTGACCTTCAGCACCGCCGGGATCAGCGCATAGGCCATCCCCCCCAGCGCGCCCGCGGCCAGCATCAGTGGCAGCACCCAGGGCCCGCCCCAGCCATGGGTCCAGACCGCGACCCCGCCGCCGCAGATCGCGCCGATCAGGAACTGCCCCTCGGCGCCGATATTCCAGTTGTTCGACCGGAAACACAGCGCCAGCCCCACGGCGATCAGCACCAGCGGCGTGGCCTTGACCGCGACCTCCTGCAGGCCCCAGGCGTCCGATACCGGCTGCCAGAAATAGACGCTCAGCGCGCGCAGCGGGTCCTGCCCCAGCATCCAGAAGATCACCAGCGACGACACCAACGTCAGTACCACCGCCAGGAGCGGCGACAGGATCAGCGCCCATTTCCCGGCCTCGGGCCTACGTTCGAACACCAGCGCCATCAGGCGACCCTTTCCGCTTTGGCCGCCGCAGCAGGGTCAGCGGGGGCATCGTCGGGCGGCGGGCCGAAGCCTTCGCCCCCCATCAACAGGCCTACCGCCTCGCGCGTCATGTCCTGCGCGGGCCGCGCCTCGGACAGCCGCCCGTTGAAGATCACCGCGATCCGGTCGGCGATCTGGAACAACTCGTCCAGGTCCTGGCTGATAACCAGCACCGAGGCGCCCTCGCGCGCAAGATCCAGCAGCGCCTGCCGGATCAGGCTGGCCGCGCCCGCATCCACGCCCCAGGTCGGTTGCGAGACAACCAGCAGCCGCGGCTTGCGCAGCATTTCGCGGCCGACCACGAATTTCTGCAGGTTGCCGCCGGAAAGATCGCGCGCCTCGGGGTCGCGGGGGCCCTTGCGCACGTCGAACGTCTGGGTGACGGCATCGACCCAGCCCAGCATTCGGTCGCGCTGGATGAACCCGCCGCGCAGGAAACCATTGGCAGCGTGCCCCGCCACCAGCGCGTTTTCCGACAGCGCCATGCGCGGGGCAGCGGCATGGCCCAGCCGTTCCTCGGGGACGAAGGCCGCCGAACGGCGGCGGCGGCGGTTGATACCCTCGCGACCGATGGGCGTGCCGTCAAAGGTGATGTTCGCCGCCCGCGGCGCCAGCACCTCACCCGAAAGCGCGGCGAAAAGCTCGTCCTGCCCGTTGCCCGCCACGCCCGCGATGCCCAGCACCTCGCCGCCCGTGAGTTCCAGATTGACGCCCTTCAGGCTGGTGCCCTGAGGATCATCGGACGGCAGGTTCAGGTTGTCCACGCGCAGCCGCACCGGACCCGAGGTATCGCCCGCCTGTGACAGCCGCACATCGGCGATCTGGCTGCCGACCATCATGCGCGCCAGGCTCGCCGCCGTCTGTTCGCGCGGGTCGCAGCGTTCGACCACCTTGCCGCCGCGCAGGATCGTCGCGGCCTCGCACAGCCGCCGCACCTCGTCGAGCTTGTGCGAGATGTAGAGCACCGCGCGCCCCTCGCCGCGCAGGGTGCGCAACGTGTCGAACAGCCGCTCGGTCTCCTGCGGGGTCAGCACCG
>SKMI01000099.1 GCA_007121115.1 Paracoccaceae bacterium
ATGATGGACTGGACGGACCGGCATTGCAGGTATCTGCATCGGTTGCTGTCACGCCGTGCGCTGCTCTACACCGAGATGGTGACCGCGCCCGCGCTTGTGCGCGGCGGGGCGGTGCATCTGCTGGGGCATGACCCGGCGGAGCATCCGGTGGCGCTGCAACTGGGCGGCTCGGACCCGGCCGAGCTTGCCCAGGCGGCGCGGATGGGCTGGGACGCGGGCTACGCCGAGATCAACCTCAATTGCGGCTGCCCCTCGGACCGGGTGCAATCGGGTTGCTTCGGCGCCGTGCTGATGGAGCGCCCGGCGCTGGTGGCCGACTGCGTGGCGGCAATGATCGCGGCCAGCCCGGCCGAGGTGACGGTCAAGTGCCGGATCGGTGTGGACGATCAGGACCCGGCGGACGCCCTGCCGCGGTTCCTTGAAGCCGTGCGCGCGGCCGGGGTGCGCCGCGTGATCATCCACGCGCGCAAGGCGTGGATGAAGGGGCTCTCGCCCAAGGAAAACCGCGACGTGCCGCCGCTGGACTACGCTCTGGTTCTGGCGATGAAAGAAGCCTTTCCGGACCTGTCGATTGCCTTGAACGGCGGGGTGCATAGCCTTGATGAGGTGCAGGCCCTGCTGGCGCAGGGGCTGGACGGGGTGATGATCGGGCGCGCGGCCTATCAGCGTCCGGCGGATATCCTGTGCGGGGCGGATGCCCGCATCTTCGGTGCGCCAGGGGGCTGCGACCCGTGGCAGGCGGTGACGGAAATGAAACCCCATATCGCGCGACACATGGCATCAGGTGGGCGCCTGCACGATGTAACGCGGCACATGCTGGGGCTTTTCGCGGGCCGCCCCGGGGCGCGGCACTGGCGGCGGGTGCTGTCCGAAGGCGGCACCCGCCCCGGCGCCGGGCCGGAGCTTCTGGATCGGGCTCTGTCTGCGGTCGCGCGTGATGCGGCCGCCTGACGCGGTTCCCTGCGCTCCGGTATCGCCTTGAACGCCACTGGCGCCCCGGTGTGCAGGTCTTCTACAAGCTCGCGCCGCAAAGCGCCGCAAGGGAGTGTTGTGTCAGCCTGCCGTCCCGAGGTGCAGCCGCGCCCGGATCGGCAGATGATCCGACGCCATCCGCGCCAGCTCCGAGTCGAGTCGTGCCAGGTCGGTGACCGTGCTCTGCTTGCAGCCGATGATCCGGTCCAGCGCCAGCACCGGCATTTGGGCGGGAAAACTGGGCACCGACAGCGCCGTGCTCTTGACCGCCCAGAGCCGTTTGCGCAGCGGCATGAGCGAACAACGCGGGCCGATCCGCCATTCGTTCAGATCGCCCATGACGATGGTCGGGCGTCCGTCCTCGGCGCCGATTTCCTGCGCCAGCCGCTGCGCCTGTAACAGCCGCGACTGTTTCAGGAGCCCCAGATGCGCGCCGATCACCCGCAGCGGGTGGCCCGCCACGCGCAGATCGGCCACCAGCGCGCCGCGCGGCTCCAGCCCCGGCAGGGTGATGGGCAGCACGCGCTCCACTTCGGCGTTGCGGAACAGCAGCAGGTTGCCGTGCCAGCCATGCGCCAGCCGTCCCAGCTTGTCGGCAAAGGGCACCGGCTCCAGCCCGGTCGCCGCGTGCAGCGCATCCAGATCCAGCACGCCCTTGCGATCCCCGAAGCGGCGGTCCACCTCCTGCAGGGCGACAATATCGGCGCCGATTTCGCGGATCACCTCGATCGTGCGCTCCGGGTCGCGGCGCATGTCGCGCCCGACGGCCTTGTGCAGGTTGTAGGACCCCAGGATCAGGTCATGCGGGGCAGGTCTTGCCATCGGCCCGGCATTTTCGCCCGCGGCTGGAAGCGGAGCCGAGAGCGGGGCCTGATATGCGATGTTTGCCTGCTGCATCGTGCGTTCGGTGTTGTCCGTTCAATTGTGAACATCATGCGAAAATATGGCGATGATGCGGCCCCATTGCAACCGCCAGCCACCCTGCGCGCGCTCACGTTTCGCCGGTCGCGCCGCCCTGTGCTGCCGTATTGTGCTCGAAGACCGAAACGTCATTGGCCAGGAGCACCGCCATCGGGCGGGTCTGGTCAAAGGCCGCGAGGATGATCGCCAGCATCGAGGTCAGCGGCACCGCCAGGATCGCCCCAGGCACGCCCCAGAAGGTGGTCCAGAACGCCAGCGCCGCCACCACCACGAAGGGCGACATGTTCACGGTGCGCCCGATCATGCGCGGCTCCAGATAGTTGCCCACCCACATCTGCGCCGAGGTCAGCAGCGCCATCACCGCCAGCGTGATCGGCACCGAGGCGAATTGCACCATTGTGAGCAGCACCGGGAACATCACCCCCAGCAGGGAACCAAAATAGGGGATGTAGTTCAGAAGCGCGATGATCAATGCCCAGAACAGCGCGTGATCCACCCCGAACAGCAGCAGGATCACATAGCAGATGGCGCCTAGGATGACGTTGATGAGCGTCTTGATGGTCAGGTATTCGCCGATCCTTGCGTTGATGTCCTGGATCACATCCAACGTCTTGCTGGCGTGATCCTTGTCAGGGAGCGCCACTGAAAGCTTGTGGCGGAACCCGCCGGCTTCGGCGGTCAGGA
Organism: Paracoccaceae bacterium; assembly: GCA_007121115.1. GTDB lineage: Bacteria > Pseudomonadota > Alphaproteobacteria > Rhodobacterales > Rhodobacteraceae > Rhabdonatronobacter. Next base: position 2,578 of record SKMI01000099.1, read on the forward strand.
ACAGGGCGTAGACGGCGGCCATGAAGAACATGCCGGCGACGGCCCCGACGGATCCGGCCATGCCGCCGATCATGGTCTGCATGTCCAGCCGCCCCACCGTCGCATCCTCGATCGCGCGCCAGTCTGGGTTGCCCTCGATGCCGACAAGGGCCATGACGTTGGCGATCAGTTTCTCGAGGTTCTTCTGATACTCCGGCGCCTGCGCCATCAGGTCGCGCGCGGTCACGATCAGGACGCCGTTCAACGCCGCGAGAATGGCCAGAAAGCCCAGCACCATCAGTGTTGTGCGCATCAAACGCGGCAGGCGTCCGGTAACAGGCCAGCGCCCCAACGCAGTGGAGGCCGAGGAGATCACATAGACCGACAGCACTGCGATCACGATGGGCATCAGCAGGGCCTGGCCGATCAGCAGCAGCCAGCCGACCATGATCGCCAGCGCCAGTGACAGTGTGAGCGCCGCAAGGCGGCGGACCGGGTCGGCGGATGTCGGCATGCGGGCGGGTCTCCGAGGCGCGCAGATATCTTATCTGTTCCACATTCGCCGCTGCCGCGCAAATCCATAAGCGGTTTCCGGCCACAGGTCGCGGTTGCGCGGTGGCGGCGGAACGGCTGGTGCGGGGCCTTCCGCAGGCGGCGCGGGCCCACCCCGGGCGCGTGCCGGGAAGCGCCCGCTCAGCGTGCCCCTCCCACCCGCCCCGGCACCCTTCGCGGGCGCTGCCCTGCGCAGGGCGC
>SKMI01000173.1 GCA_007121115.1 Paracoccaceae bacterium
ACGCGCAACAGCCAGTTGGCGCCAAGGATCGACAGCAGCATCACCGCAAGGACGAAATGCGTCCAGCTGGCCGAGCGGTTGCGGATGCCGGGGACGATCAGCAACTCGATGGTCCCGGTGACCCCGGCGATCACCCCCATCAGCAGCGCGCCGAAACAGGCCCAGGCGGCGGCCACGGGCCAGAACGGATCGCCCGTCCACCAATAGAGCAGGTCGGCCCCCAGCACGCACATGGTCAGCGCCACCGGAAAGGCCACCAGCATGGCGTGCAGCGGGTGACCGTGAATGGCGACGCGGCTTTCGGTCTCCTGCAGGGCGCGGTTTTCCTCGATCGGGTCGGTCAGGTCCGGGGTGTTGTCTCGCGTGCTCATGCGCCTCTCCTTTGTGCATCATTTCGGGCCGCTGCCGGGCGGGTCAAGCGATTTGCGGCGCGCGGCGCGCTGGTGCTGACCCTGCCCTGGGCGGTTGCCGCCTGCGACAGCCCGCTTTCAACGCTGACCCCCGCCGGGCCGGTGGCGCGGGATATCGCCTGGCTGTGGTGGGCGATGCTGGCGGGCGCGGCGGTGCTGACCCTGCTGGTGCTGGTGCTGCTGGCCATGGCCTTCGGTCCGCCGCGCAAGGTCGCGGCGCGGCGCTGGACGCATGGGCTGGGGCTGGGGCTGTCGCTTCCGGTGCTGGGGGTGACGCTGGCTGCCGGGCTGTGGGTCGGCGAGCGGGTGCTGCCGCGCGACGACGGCGCGCTGGCGATCGACGTGCATGCGGTGCAATGGTATTGGGAATTCACCGCCCCCGGCCCCGACGGCCCGGTGATGACCCGCGACCGGCTGATCCTGCCCGCGGGCGAACCCGTGGATCTGGTCATCACCTCCGAAGACGTGATCCATTCCTTCTGGGTGCCGCAGCTTGGCGGCAAGATGGACGCGATCCCGGGGCGCGCGAACCGGTTGCGGCTGCAGGCCGATGCGCCGGGCACCCTTGCGGGCCAATGCGCCGAGTTCTGCGGGCTGGGCCATGCGGTGATGCGCTTCGAGGTCGAGGTGGTCGCCCCCGAGGACTGGGCGGATGCCCTGCGCGCCGCCGCCAACGACGGAGGGTCCGAGGATGACTGACAGTACCGCCCCCGGCCTGATCGAGCCGCGCGCGGAAGCGCAGGACGAACCGCTTGTCATCGCCGCCAACCCGCCCCGTCGCGCGCTGGGGCTGCATCGCGAACTCACGCGGGTCTGGGCCAATGACCGGGGCTGGTGGGGGCAGGTGACGGCGGTCAATCACACCACGCTGGGGCTGCGCTTCATGGGCACGGCGCTGGTGTTCTTCCTGATCGGCGGCGTGCTGTCGATGCTGATCCGGGCGCAACTGGCCACCCATGACGGCGCGTTTCTGGATACAGAACTCTATAACCAGATCTTCACGATGCACGGCAGCATCATGATGTTTTTGTTCGCCATTCCGATGCTGGAGGGGCTGGCGATCTATCTGCTGCCGAAGCTTCTGGGCACCCGCGACATGGCCTTTCCGCGGCTGACCGCGCTGGGCTACTGGTGCTACCTGTTCGGCGGGCTGATCATGCTGACGGCGCTGCTGTTCGGCGTGGCCCCGCGCGATGGCTGGTTCATGTACACGCCCCTGTCGAGCGCCGTGCATTCGCCCGGCATCAACGCCGATGTCTGGCTGCTGGGCGTGACCTTTGTCGAGATCTCGGCGCTGGCGGCTGCGGTCGAGATCACGGTGACCATCCTGCGCCAGCGCGCGCCGGGGATGAAGCTGACCCAGATGCCGCTCTTCGCGTGGTATATCCTCGGCACCAGCGTGATGATGCTGGTGGGGTTTCCGCCGCTGATCCTGGCCTCGGTGCTGCTGGAGGTCGAGCGCGCCTTCGGCTGGCCCTTCTTCGACGTGGCGCGCGGGGGCGATCCGCTCCTCTGGCAGCACCTGTTCTGGCTTTTCGGGCACCCTGAGGTCTATATCATCTTCTTGCCCGCCGCGGGCGTGCTGTCCACGCTGATCCCGGTGCTGTGCCGCACGCAGATCGTCGGGTACGGGGCCATCGTGGCCTCGATCCTCGCGCTGGTGTTCCTGTCCTTCGGGCTCTGGGTGCATCACATGTTCACCGTGGGCATCCCGCATATGGCGCTGGCGTTCTTCTCCGCCGCCTCATTGGCGGTGGCGGTGCCGACGGTGGTGCAGGTCTTCGCCTGGATCGGCACCATGTGGCAGGGGCGGCCGGAGCTGAAGCTGCCGATGCATTACATCCTGGGCTTCTTCCTGACCTTTGTCATGGGCGGGCTTACGGGCGTGATGCTGGCGGTGGTGCCGTTCAACTGGCAGGCGCATGACACGGCGTTCGTGACCGCGCATCTGCATTACGTGCTGATCGGCGGCTTTGTCTTTCCGATGCTGGCGGCGGCGGCGTGGTGGATGCCGCAGATCACCGGGCGCGAACGCGTGCGGGGGTTGGGCGAGGCCGCCTTCTGGGTGATCCTGATCGGCTTTCACGGCACCTTCTTCATCATGCATCTCACCGGGCTGCTGGGCATGCCGCGCCGGATCGATGTCTATACCGAAAACCCCGAATGGGTCTGGCTGAACCTGACCTCGTCGCTCTTCGGTTTCGTCATGACCATCGGCTTCGGGCTCTTCGTGCTGGACATGGCGCTGCAGGCGTTCATGGGCCAGCGGGTGCGGCGCGACCCGTGGCGCGCGCCGACGCTGGACTGGGCGATGCCGCTGCCCGCGCCGGCCTATACCTTCGCCTCGATCCCCGGGCCGCGCCATCTGGAGATGGCGGCGCAGGACGCGATCCTGCCGCTGGCGCGCGGCGAGGGGCTGTTGCCCGGCGCCCCGCGCGGGCGGCGCGAGTTTCTGGTCACCTCGGTCGCTGAGGCGCGGCCGGACCATGTGGCGATTCTGCCGGGCAACACGGCGCTGCCGCTGGCGGTGTCGGCCACGATCGGGGCCTTCGTGCTGCTGATGCTGGCGGGGCTCTATGCGCTGACGCTGTTGCCGCTCGCGGGTGTGGCGGCGCTGGTCTGGGTCTGGGGGCGCGGGATGGTGCGCCCGGTGGCCAAAGCGCCGGTGCCGGTGGCGCCGGGGTGGGACTTGCCCGAACAGGGGCTGCGGCGACGGACGCTGGGCTGGTCCGGGTCGGTCTGCCTGCTGGTGGCCAATGGCACGCTCTTTGCCTCGCTGGTCTTCGGGGTGGGGTTTCTGGCCTTGGTGGGGCCGGGCTGGCCGGGGCCCGAGGTGCTGGCTGCGGGCGAGGCCGCGCTGCCCGGTGTGGTGCTGGCGGCGCTGAT
>SKMI01000146.1 GCA_007121115.1 Paracoccaceae bacterium
CGCAACCGCCCCCGTCACCTGATCGCTGCGCAGGTCGATCCGCCCCTCGAAGCGCCCGAACTCGCTGACCGGAAAGGACAGGGCGTTGCGGATCGAAACATCGCGGGTGCTGAACTCCTCGTTGAAGTCGCTGGTCTCGCGGTAGTTCAGCCCGAAGGTGTAGCGCAGATCACGATCCAGGAGCGCCGGCTCGGTGAAGTTCAGCCCGATCTCGCGCGAGCCGCGGATGGTGTTGAAGGAGAGCGCGACCTGCTGGCCGCGGCCCAGGAAATTCGCCTCTTCGAAGTTGATCGCAAAGCCGATCCCGGCGCCGACACCGTAGCTGAGGCCGAAGCCCAGCGACCCGGTGGGCTGTTCCTCGACATCCACATCGACGATCGCCTGATCCTGCGAGCTGCCCTGGCGCGGCTCGACCAGCACGTCGCTGAAATAGCCCAGCGCGCGGATACGCTCGGCGGCTTCGCGGATTTCGCGCGGGTTCAGCGGGTCGCCTTCGGCGCTGTCGAACTGGCGGCGGATCACCCGGTCAAGCGTGGTCGTGTTGCCCTGAATGTCGATGCGCTCGATCACGATGCGCTCGCCCTCGACCAGCGTAAGCTCCACGTCGATGGTCTGGTTGCGGTTGTTGCGCGTCAGGCGCGGCTCCACCCGGACGAAGCGGCGCCCCTCTTGTGTCGCCACCCGTTCCAGCCGCCGGATATTCGTTTCGATCACGGTGGGGGTGAAGACGACACCGCTGCGCAGGCGCACCTGTTGCTCATAGGGTTCCAGCGGAATGCCGTCGATTTCCGAGGCCACCGACACCGAGCCGACGCGGTACTGCAACCCTTCGGAAATATTGAAGGTGATGAAGAACCCGTCCCGCTCGCGCGCCATTTCCGAGGTAACGGAGTTGATGCGGAAATCCACATAGCCGCGCGACAGGTAGAAATCGCGCAGAAGCTCCCGGTCCAGCGCGATCCGGTCTTCGACGAAGGTGTCACGCTGCACGAAGATGCGGAACAGACCCGCCTGCTTGGTGTCCAGCACGCGGCGCAGGCGGTTGTCCGAGAATGCACGGTTGCCGACGAAGCTCAGGCGCTCGATCTCGACCACGTTGCCTTCGCGGATTTCGAACGCGAGGTCGACGCGGTTGTTGCCGCGCGGGATGATTCGGGGCGTCACCTCGGCGGCGAAGCGCCCGCGCTGGCGGTAGAGGTCGGCGATCGCGATGGCGTCGGCCTCGACCTGGCTGGGCGAAAGCACGCGCCCGCCGGTGGTTCCCACCACCTCGCGAATCGCATCGTTGTCGATGCGGCGGTTGCCTTCGAAGTTCACGATTCCGATGAACGGAAGCTCCTGCACCGTGATCGCCAGCGTGTTGCCACGGGGCGTGAATTCGACGCTCTCGAACAGGCCGGAATTGGCCACGCGGCGATAGGCGGCATTCAGTTCGCCCGCCGAGATCGTGGTCGCGCGCGGGATCTGGGCAAGGCCCAGAATCGTTGCATCATCAACGCGCTGGTTGCCGTCGATCTGAAACTGGCTGAAACTGAAGGACTGTGCCTGCGCGGGTGACAACGCCGCGCTCAAAGCCATCGCCATCAAGGTGAGTGTTGCCAGCAGCAGCGGGCGCAGACCGCGCTCCCATACCGTCCGCTGCGGCGCCAGATCCATGGTGGATGCGCGCATGATGCCCCCGTACTACCGCTGATATTCTGTTTTGATCTGCGTAGCCGGTGGAGTGGTCTTTGTCAAAGACCTCTGCCACGTGCTCGGCGGTCCGGCGCGCGGCTGGGTTCCTGCTGTAACACCTTGGGGGAAGGGCGCTGTCGCGGATCGCGTTGCGGGGTCACAAACCGATGGTCGGTTTGACGCCCGAAAGGAGCAGCGCCTGGGCGATCCGGTCGGCCAGAAACAGGCTTAGAATGACGACTGCCACAAAGAACGCCCGGTCTGCACCGAGCACCCAGAGGGTCCGCACGCTGCGAGGGGCAATATTCGCGATAGACATGATCGACTCCTTTCAGAGCCGGTGATGCCGCGAGATGTTGGCCGGAATGTGGCCGGAATTCGCCGCAAAATTGCCCCCGGCACCAAAGATGCGGTGCAACCGGTCTATTCGGCGGCGATGCGCGGGGCTGTGTGCCCGCCATCAAGTTGTGCAAGCAGCTCCTTGCGGCTGGTCGCGGCGCTTTGTGCGTTGGCGTCCTTGACCGGTCCGAAGCCGCGGATCTCCAGCGGCAGGCGCGCCAGGGCGATTACCGTGTCGCGGTTCGCGGGCGTCATCCGCTCCAGTGCGCTGGCCATGTCGGCCTCGTAGTCGCGGATCAGACGGCGCTCCATGCGCCGCTCGGCGGTGTAGCCGAACAGATCGAGCGGCGTGCCGCGCAGCACCTTAAGCTTGGCCAGCAACCCGAAGGCACGCAGGATCCATGGCCCAAAGGCGCGTTTCTGCGGCCGCCCGTCGCTGCCTTTGCGCGACAGCAGCGGCGGGGCCAGGTGGAAGCGCGGTTTCAGATCGCCGTCGAATTCGGCGCGGGCCTTTTCCATCGTGTCCAGATGCAGGCGCGCGACCTCGTATTCGTCCTTGTAGGCCAGCAGCTTGTGGTAGCCTACGGCGACCGCCTCCTTGACCTCCGGGTCGTCGATATTGTCCACCAGCTTGCGGTAGCGCTTGGCCAGCCGCTTCGACTGATAGGCGGTCAGGTGATCGGCGCGGAAGGCGATGCGCTCGTCCAGCGACTTCGGCTTGGCCACGACCTTCGGCTGCAGGCGCTTGGCGGCCTCCTCGGGGTGCAGCACGCTCCAGCGCCCGATCTCGAAGGCGTGCCTGTTGCCCTCGACCGCGGCGCCGTTCAGTTCCACCGCCCGCATGATGGAATCGCGCGACAGCGGCACCAGCCCGCGCTGCCAGGCGGCGCCCAGGATCATCATGTTGGAGAAGATCGAGTCGCCCAGCAACGCGCGGGCCAGCTCCGAATAATCGAACAGCGCCACCTGATCCGCGCCCAGCCGTGATTCCAGTGCAAGCTTCAGATCCTCGGACGGGATGCGGAATTCGGTGTTGCGGGTGAAATCGCCGGTCATGATCTCGTGGCTGTTGACCACCGCACCGGTGCGGCCCTGCCGCATCAGCCCCAGCGTGCGCGCGCCGGCGGTGACCACCAGATCGCCGCCGATCACGGCATCGGCTTCGCCCACCGCCACGCGGATGGCGCTGATGTCTTCGGGGCGCTCGGCCAGGCGGCAGTGGATATGCACCGCGCCGCCCTTCTGCGCCAGCCCCGCCATTTCCATCAGCCCCGCGCCCTTGC
>SKMI01000046.1 GCA_007121115.1 Paracoccaceae bacterium
TAGAAGTCGCATCCCAACGCCTGAACATCCGGCAGCAGATGCGGCACGAACTGCACCCCGTCCACATACACCCACGCCCCCGCATCTTTGGCCAGCGCCGAGAGGGATTTGATATCATTGATGGATCCCGTCATGTTGCTGGCATGATTGATCGCCAGTAACCGCGTGCGCGGTGTCAGCAGAGGCACCAGGTCTTCAGGCTCGATACGCCAGGTTTCGGTGTTGAAGGGAAGCCATTTCACCACAAGCCCCAGGTCTTCCGCCAGTAGCAGCCACGGCGAGATGTCCCCCTCATGATCCATGCGCGTGACGATGATTTCGTCACCAGGCAACAGCGCGCGTCCGATGGACCGGGACAGATGCATGGTCAGTGTGGTCATGTTCGGACCGATGATGATCTCGCGCTCCGAAGCCGCGCCCAGGAGATCGGCTGCGGCACGATGCGCTTCGGTCCAGATTGCATCGGCGCGGCGCGATGCGTCGAAATAAGCGCCCAGATTGCTGCTGGCCGTCTCCATCGCGTCCGCAACCGCCGAGACGACCACGCGCGGCACCAGTGTTCCGGCCGGGTTGTCCAGATAGACGGGAGTCGGCTGCGCTCCGGACAGCGCCGGGAACGCGGATCGGACACTGGTGATTGGATAGGAACTCATCAAGGCGCCTCTGCACTTCGGGATATCTTTCAGACCCACACAATAGAGCGTTGTGTCCGCGCGCCTGCCATCGTCCCAAAGGAGGATGGTGTCCGGCGCCGCAGTTCGCGAGAATATGGCTGAAATCCGTGGCCGCGCGCCCGGCGTCGGCGCAATGCATGAGACCAGGAGACTGTCTTGAAGATCGAGGAGTTTGGGGTCGAGACCTGGATGAACGCGTATGAAACGCGATGCGCGCTGAATCTTGCCGAGACCTGCGTGGAGTCGCTCAGCATTGCCGAATTGCTTGCGCTCACGGGACGGAATTCGGACACGCTGTCGGAGCTTCTTCCCATGCAGATGACGTATGGTGCCATCGAGGGGTCGGATCGCCTGCGCGACGCGATATGCGCGCTTTACGAGCGACAGGGGCACGAAAATGTCGCCGTCACGCATGGGACGATCGGGGCTAACGCACTCGTCTATGCAGCGCTTGTGTCCCCCGGAGACCGAGTGGTAACCATTCTGCCGACGTATCAGCAGCACTATTCGATACCGCAAAGCTATGGCGCTGATGTGCAGATCGTGCGCTTGCGCGAAGAAGACGGATTCCAGCCTGATCTGGAGGCGCTGGCCAGCGCTGCGACCCCCGGAACGCGCATGATCGCGATGGTGAACCCCAACAATCCTACAGGTGCGTTGATGCCGCCCGACTGCCTGCACCGCATCATCGAGATCGCGCGCGCCGCGGATGCCTGGATATTGTGCGACGAAGTCTATCGTGGCACGGACCAGGTTGGCGACGGGGTGACGGCGTCAATCGCCGACCTCTATGAAAAGGGCATATCGACGGCGGGCATGTCCAAGGCATTCTCTCTGGCCGGATTGCGCCTCGGCTGGGTCGTGGCCCCGCCCGAGGTCATTCGCGACGTCCTGCGCCATCGGGATTACAACACGATCAGCGTGGGCATTCTGGACGATCACTTCGCAACGATCGCCCTTGAAAACGCTGATCGGATTCTGGCCCGAAGCCGCAGCATCACGCGCGAAAACCTTGCGCTGCTGGATGAATGGGTCGCGGGCGAACCGCTTGTCAGCTACGTCAAGCCGACGTCGGGCACCACCGCCCTCCTGAAGTATGCCATCGACATGCCGTCGCGCGACTTCTGTATTTCCCTGCTGGAAGACACCGGCGTTCTGTTTACCCCAGGAAGCGCGTTCGAGATTGAGGGATATGTCAGGATCGGCTTCGGAAACAACCGGGACGACTTGTCCGACGGGCTGAAGCGGGTCTCGGCGTTTCTGAGATCATTCCAGCCGCAAGGCGCCCATCCCTGATGCCGGGTGGCCCGTTGTGAACCTCATGCCCGCACTGTCCGCAACCTTCAAAGGAACCGCCCGATGACCAAATACGAATCGATTGCCGCCGGTCTTGAACTGCCTACCGGCGCCTTTGTCGATGGCCGTTTCGTCCCCGCCGCCAACGGCGCCACGTTCGAGACCCGCAACCCCTATACCGGCGCGCTGATCGCCTCGCTGCCCGCCTGTGGTGCGGCGGATGTGGATGCCGCCGTGGCCGCCGGGCGCCGCGCCTTCGAGGCCGGGGTCTGGTCCGGGCTGCACCCCGCCGCGCGCAAGGCGGTGCTGGGCAGGCTGGCCGACCTGCTGCTGGCGCACCGCGAGGAACTGGCCGTGATGGAGGCCATGGACGCCGGGAAGCCTGTCTCGGACTGTCTGGAAATCGACATCCCCGAGACCGCCAACGCCATCCGTTAGCATGGCGAGGCGCAGGACAAGCTCTATGACCAGATCGCCCCCACCGCGCCCGACGCGCTGGCGCTGGTGGTGCGCGAACCCGTGGGCGTGGTGGGTGCGGTGCTGCCCTGGAACTTTCCGCTGCTGATGATGGCGTGGAAGATCGGCCCGGCGCTGGCCACCGGCAATTCGGTGGTGGTCAAACCCGCCGAGCAGACCAGTCTGACGGCCTTGCGGCTGGCCGAACTGGCGCTGGAAGCAGGCGTGCCGCCGGGCGTGCTGAACGTCATCACCGGCATGGGCCCGGATGTGGGCGAGCCGCTGGGCCGCCACACGGATGTGGACGCCATCACCTTCACCGGCTCCACCGAGGTGGGGCGGAAGTTTCTGGAATACGCCGCGCAGTCGAACCTGAAGGAAGTCTGCCTGGAGATGGGCGGCAAGAGCGCCGCCGTGGTGCTGTCGGACGCCGAGGACATCGCCGAGATCGCCGAAACCCAGGCCGAGGCGATCTTCTGGAACATGGGCGAGAACTGCACCGCCAACAGCCGCATCATCGCGCACAAGGATGTCTATGACGACCTGGTCGCGGAGCTGGCCAAGCAGGTGCCGCAATGGACCCTGGGCGACCCGCTGGACCCCGCCACGCGGCAGGGTCCGCTGGTCAGCGACGAACACTTCGCCAAGGTCTCGGGGCTGGTGGCGCGCGGCAAGGCGCAGGGCGCGCGCGTGGTGGCGGGCGGCGAAGGCGCGGGCGGGCTGCTGTTCAAGCCCACGGTCTTTGCCGAAGTCACCCCGGGCATGGATATCTACGAGCAGGAGATATTCGGCCCCGTGGTCGGCGTCACCCGCGCCGAAAGCGACGCGGAGGCCATCGCCATGGCCAACCAGACGCAATA
>SKMI01000220.1 GCA_007121115.1 Paracoccaceae bacterium
AACCGAACCCTGACCCAGTTGCAGCGCGCCTTCCTGCTGCGGACCTGCACCGATTCGGTATTCAACAGCCGCACGCGCCCGTGCCTGCTCTATCAGATCAAGCGCTGCGCCGCGCCGTGTGTGGGCTACGTCTCCGAAGACGACTACGCCGCATTGGTCGCCGATGCCGAGCGGTTCCTGTCCGGGCGCAGCACGCATATCCAGGCGCAACTGGCCGAGGAGATGCAGACAGCGGCCGAGGCGATGGAGTTCGAGCGCGCCGCCGCGCTGCGCGACCGTATCCGCGCGCTGACCAACGTCCAGCAAAGCCAGGGCATCAACCCCCAGGGCGTGACCGAGGCCGACGTGATCGCGCTGCACATGGAGGGCGGTCAGGCCTGCGTGCAGGTGTTCTTCATCCGCGCCAACCAGTCATGGGGCAACCGCGATTTCTATCCCCGCACCGGCGCGGGGGCCGAGACGCCGGAGATCCTGCAGGCGTTTGTCGCGCAGTTCTATGACGGCAAGGAGCCGCCGCGCCTGATCCTGCTGTCGCACCCGCCCGAGGATGCAGAGCTGCTGGCCGAGGCGCTGAGCGAACGCGCGGGCCGCAAGGTCGCGCTGGCCGTCCCGCAGCGGGGCGAGAAGGTCGAGCTTGTCGCCAACGCGCTGCGCAATGCGCGCGAATCGCTGGGCCGGCGCATGGCCGAGGGCGCGGCGCAGTCCAAGCTGCTGGCCGGGCTGGCCGAGGCCTTCGATCTGGACGCGCCCCCGCAGCGGGTGGAGGTCTACGACAACTCCCACATCCAGGGTGCGAATGCGGTGGGCGCGATGATCGTTGCCGGGCCCGAGGGGTTCATCAAGAGCCAGTATCGCAAGTACAACTTCAAGCCGGGCGAGGTCACGGCGGGCGACGATCTGGGCATGATGAACGCCATGCTCAAGCGCCGGTTCGAACGGCTGCAACGCGAGGACCCGGACCGCGAAGGGGAGACCTGGCCGGACCTCTTGCTGATCGACGGCGGCGCGGGGCAGGTGGCGGCGGTGGCGCAGGTGCTGGCCGATCTGGGCGTGGATGACGTGCCGCTGGTGGGCGTCGCCAAGGGCGTGGACCGCGACGCGGGCAAGGAGGAATTCCACCGCCCCGGCGCCCGCCCCTTCGCGCTCAAGCGCAACGACCCGGTGCTCTATTTCATCCAGCGGCTGCGGGACGAGGCGCACCGCTTCGCCATCGGTGCGCATCGGGCGAAACGGGCCAAGAGCGTCAGCGCCAACCCGCTCGATGACGTGCCCGGTGTGGGGGCGGCGCGGAAGCGCGCGCTGCTGGGGCATTTCGGCTCGGCCAAGGCGGTGACGCGGGCGGGGCTGGCGGACCTCAAGGCCGTACCGGGCATCTCCGAAGCGCTGGCGCAGACCATCCACGACCATTTTCACGCGCGGGGCTAGGCGGTGGGGTGATACTCTGACGGGGGGCAGGCAGGCGCGGCCGAAGGGCGGGACGGTTGTCGAGGTCATGCACCGGCCTTCGGGTTGACTTGAGGCGGCGCCGGTTACCCCCGGATCACCCCGCCAGCGCCCGGTCCACCGCCTTGATCTGCGCGTCGACGTCGATGGCGGTTTCGCTCAGCACCTCGAAGTCCCGGTCCTCGAACACGTCGCGGTCGGGGTGGGCGGCGCGCCGGGCCGCCAGCGCTTCGTCCCGCGCCTGGACCAGCGCGGCGATCTGCGGGCGGAACAGGACCACCATCGCGGTGAGCCAACGGTTCGTGGGCCAGCTTGGCGCGGCGTGGTCGATGGCGAAATGCGGCAGCATCCGGATCACGTCCGAAGCCGGATACCAGGTGTCCGCCGTCACCCAGCGGTTGGTGGTGAACAGCCCCGTGGGCGTGCCGAACTTGTCCATGGAGATCGCCACCAGATGCGACAACGCCTTGTCGCCCGAGGGCCAGTCACGCATCGCCGCCTCGGGGATGGGGGCGCAGCCTGCGGGCATCCCCTTGGCGCGCAGGAACAGGTGGAAATGCCCGTGCTCGCCCTGGCGGTGGGCGTGGTAGTAGTATTGCGAATGGGTGTCGCGGTCGTAGACATCGCCCTTGGGGTAATGGGTCAGCTTGACGAACTGGCCCTGGCCCTTCAGCACCTCGCCGACGACGTTGAGCTTGGCCTTGCGCAGCACCCGGACGCATTCGCGCACCTCGGCGCCCGCGGCCTGCATGGCCTGCAATTCCGCGCGAGGGAGCGCGGTCAGGTCGGGGTCGGGGATGTCGCGGGGCATCGGCGTCTCCATCTGCTGTCGGTCACGCCGGGCGGGGATCGGACCAGCGCAGCAGCCCGCGCCCGGCCAGCCCCGCCAGCGCCGCGATCAGCGCCACCGAGCCGACCTGCCATACCAATACCATAAGCGCCGCATCCTGCGCATGAAAGAACCGCAGCCCGAAATTCCCCAGTCCCGCCGCCGCCAGCGCCGCCAGCGCCAGTGTCAGCCGGGGCGCCAGCGGCACCCCGCGCCGCAGCATCAGATACAGCACCAGCCCCGGCAGCGATCCGATCAGCGCGATGTAGAAGAAACACGCCGGGTCCGGGGTCAACCGCAGCCCGTCAGCCCCCATCGCCCACCAGTCGCGCAGGCACCCCAGCGACAGCGTGCCCAGCCAGAGCGCGCCGGGCACCACCGGCGCCAGCCGCCAGAGCGGCGAGGCGCCGGGAATGGTCAGCGCCAGCGCCGCCGCCGCCGCCGCCAACCCAGTAGCCAGCGCCGCGCCCTGTTCGAAAAGGAAGCGCGCATCGCCCAGCCGCTCGACCAGATCGGCGCGGGGGCCGATGGCCCAGACCATGGCGACGGCGAAGCCCAGCGCGATCACAGCCCACCCCAGCGCCCGGCGCACAGGGTGCGCCAGCGGCCGTGGCGGGCGCGCCTGGCGCGACAGCCGCGCAATCAGCGCGTCGGTGCCGCGATGGGTGTGCATCGGGTCGGTCACGGGGTCGCTACTCCTTCCACAATGTGCCGCGCATCTTGCGCATGGCACGGTGTATCGCCACCTTCAACGCCGCCACGGTTGACCCGCTCACGGCCGCCGCCTCGGCCAGCGACATCTCGCGCAGGCGCAGCAGTTCCACCGCCTGCCGTTCCGCCGGGGTCAGATCGCCCATCGCCTTGCGCACCGTCATCATGTTCACGACCGTTGCTTCGGTGATATTCGCCGCGCCATCGAAAAAGGTTTCGGCCAGGTCGGCGGCGGCGAGGTCGATCGCCGCGCGGCGGGCGTAGCGCCGCGCGTTGTCGGCCAGCCGGGCGCGGGCGATGGCCACCATCCAAGGCAGGAAGGGCCGCGCCGGGTCCCAGGTGCCGCGCGCCTGATGCAGCGACAAGAGGATGTCCTGAACGAGATCCTCGGTATCCTCGGCCGACAGCCAGGGCGCGCGCCGCCGCACCAACCGCCGCATGCGCACCGCGACCTCGGTCAGCAACGCGTGATAGGCCGCGCCGTCGCCCGACTGCGCGCGCATCATCAGCGGCTCCAGCGCTACCGCGTCGTCTGTCCGGCCTTGCGCAGTCTTCATCCGGCGATCCCTGCCGCGCCTGTCTGTCCTGATATTACGCACGCGCGCTCGAAAAGTTACACGCGGGGTGAAGATTTTCTGTAACCCGCCGCGATCCGAGCCCGAACCCCCTGACACCGGGACGCGCCATCACGGCCACCGGAAAAGAAGATGACAACAGAATCATGTCAGGGAGGCTTTGATGCCGGAGAACACCGAAAGCTGTCGCAAATCCGGGCTGCGCGCGGGGCTGCGCTCGTCCACCGCGCTGAGCGTGGCGCTGATGCTGGGCGCAGGCGCGCTGGGCACCGCCGGGTTCGTTATGGTGACGCATGTGGGCCAGGCCCAGGCCGGGGCCTGCAGCGCGAACCCCTGTGCGGCTGATTGTGCGGCGGATTGTGCGGCAAACCCCTGCGCGGCTGATCCCTGCGCCGCAAATCCCTGCGCGGCCGACCCTTGCGCCGCTGATCCGTGCGCGGCGAATCCCTGCGCCGCCGATGCCTGCGCGGCTGACCCCTGCGCCGCCGATCCCTGCGCCGCCGCCTGTGGCCCCTGCGGCCCCTGTGGCCCATGCGGCGCGGCGGCAGGCGAGGCGACCGGCTGCTTCATCCCCCGGCTGGCCGAGGCGAACGCCTGCGCGGCGGACCCCTGTGCCGCCCACGACCCCTGCGCCGCGGACCCCTGCGCTGCACATGATCCGTGTGCCGCCAACGCCTGCGCGGCAGACCCCTGCGCCGCAGCCAATCCCTGCGCGGCGGATGACCCTTGCGCCGCCGCCTGCGCACCCTGTGGGCCCTGTGGCCCGTGCGGTCCCTGCGCCGCCGGTGCCCCGCCGCCCGACGTCAGCGACGAGGAATTGCAGGCGCTCTACGACTGCCTGATGGAGTCCATGGGCCAGCAGGAAGCGGCACTCGATTCGGATCTGGTCATGGCGTCCTGGACCGAATCCGAACGCCCCGAGGGCAGCGCCTTCGCCGGCTGGACGAATTTCGCTTCCACGCCCTATATCTCGTTCACGCATGGCGAACGCTTCGCCACCAACCACGCCAACGAGATCGCGGCCGAGGTCTATGGGCTCTACGAGGATATCGACACCATGCCCGCGGGCGGGATCGTGGCCAAGCCCACCTTCAGCATCGGCCCCGACGGCCAGGCGCTCTGGGAAACCCTGTTCCTGATGGAAAAGGCCGAGGAAGGCGCCTCACCCGATACCAACGACTGGATCTACACGGCAATCATGCCCGATGGTTCGCTCATGGGCCGGACGCTGGGCGCGAACTCGGACGGCATGTTCTTCTGCGCGGCCTGTCACATGGGCGGCGGGATGGACACCGATGACCTGCTGTTCATGGAGCCGCAATACCGCGTGCAGGACTGACCGCCGGTCCGTGAAACGAACGCCCAAGGCGCCCCCCGGCGCCTTGGGCCACAGACCCCACACAGGAGAGCTTGCCGCCATGTTCCGGATCGCCCTTGTCGCCGCGTTCACGCTTGCCGGGGCCAGCGCCAGCGCCAATCCGGCGCAATGGGAACGCGCCTGGCCGGAAACCGATTTCTCGCGCAGCACCGTGGATTTCGCCGAGATCATGTCCGGCGGGCCGCCCAAGGACGGCATCCCCGCGATCTGGGAACCCGAGTTCATCCCGGCAGCCGAGGAAGCAAGGCTGGATGCCCGCGAACCGGTCCTGACCTACGAGCATGAAGGCGAGGCCGCGCGCGCCTATCCGATCCGCTATCTGATGTGGCACGAAATCGTCAACGACGTGGTCGGCGGGGTGCCCATCGCGGTGACCTATTGCCCGCTGTGCAATTCGGCGATGGTGTTCGATGCGCGGGTGAATGACGCGCATCTGACCTTCGGCGTCTCGGGGCTGCTGCGTCATTCCGACATGGTCATGTACGACCGCGAAACCGAAAGCTGGTGGCAGCAGGCGGTGGGCGAGGGGATCGTGGGCGATTACGCGGGCGCACTGCTGGAGCCCCTGCCCGGCTGGATGGAAAGCTGGGCCGAGTTCCTGGAGCGCAACCCCGACGGGCTGGTGCTGGACGAGCCGAACTGGCGTCGCGCCTATGGCCAGAACCCCTATGTCGGCTACGACACCTCGGCACGGCCCTTCCTCTACCGCGGCGAGGACCCGCCCCACGGGATCAACCCGCTGGCCCGCGTGGTGCGGGTGGAAGATCGCGCCTGGACCTTCGCCCGGCTCCGCGAAGAGGGCGAGATCCGCGAAGCCGGCGTGGTGCTGAACTGGACCCCGGGGCAGGCCTCGGCGCTCGACAGCAGCACGATCGCCGCCGGGCGCGATGTGGGGACAGTGCGCGTGCGCGATGACGCGGGCCGCGATCTGCCCCACGACATCCCCTTCGCCTTCGCCTTCCAAGCGTTCTTCCCTGACGGCCAGTGGATGCTGGGCGACTGACGCCCGGGGCCCCAGCCCCGCAGACCCATCGAACGGTACTGCCGCGCAGGCGTGGAGCACGGGCGCAGGGCAGCCCACCCGCGCCGCGCGGCACGCGCGGCGCCCGGCCCAACGGGACGAGCCCCTGCAACGGGGCGAAGACGGGCGGGAGCCCCGGTCAGCCTGCCTTGTGTCGGGCGGGGCGGCCAGTCGTCCATGACCGGCACGCTCGGGGCCGCTGCAGCAGGATGGGACGGCCGCCACTGACGCCAACCGCAGCGCGTCAGCGCGGATAGTCCCGGCCCCAGACCGCAACCGCATCGCGGGCCAGCATCCGCGCCTCGGCCCGGTCCAGTTCGGCCCGCGCCAATGCCGCGTCGCCATGGCGCGCCAGCGCGCGCTGCCACAGCCGATACGCCGACTTTGCACTCCACGGCAGCGCCGCCTGATGCAGCCAGGCGCGCAATTCCGGCGGCAGCCGGTCGAACCCCGCCATGGTGGACGCCCGGCGCCGCTTCAGGCTGGTGGCGATGTTGCGCCGCATGGGTCCGGTTCCGTCAGGCGGCCTTGCGCGTGCCCCAGCGCGGGAACGGGTCCGGCAGATCGGCCCAGTCGGCGGGGGTGAAATCAACGCCGATCAGGGCGGCATCCAGCTTGGCGCGGATCGCGGCGATATCCATCCCCGCGCCGATGAACACCAGTTCCTGCCGCCGGTCGCCCCAAGGCTCCACCCAGTTCTCGCGCATCCGGGCCAGCGCCTCGGGGTGGTCTGGCCAGCGCTCCCGCGGGACCGCCGCCCACCAACCCCCTAGCGGCGTGACCGAGGACACGGCGCCTGCCAGGCTGAACTCCGCCACCCAGTTGGGGCGCGAGGCGAGCCAGAAATGCCCCTTGGCCCGGATCACCCCGGGCAGGTCGCCGTTCAGCACATCATGCACCCGTGCCGGGTGGAACGGCCGCCGCGCGCGGTAGACGAAGCTCGAGATCCCGTATTCCTCGGTCTCGGGGACATGGTCGGCGAAGCCGTAAAGCTCCTTGGCCCAGAGCGGGTGCTCATGCGCGCGGTCGAAATCGAACAGCCCGGTGTCGAAGATCAGATCGCCCGCCACCTGCGCCTGGTCGGTTTCGATCAGCCGCGCATCGGGGTTCAGCGCCTTGATGATCTTGCGCGCCGCATCCGCGCGCTCCGGCCCCGCGTCGGTGACCTTGTTGAGCACCACCACATCGGCGAATTCGATCTGCTCGGTCAGCAGGTTGACCAGCGTGCGCTCGTCCTCCGCGCCCAGCGTCTCGCCCCGGTCGGACAGGAAATCGTGGCTCGAGAAATCCTTGAGCAGGTTGATCGCATCGACCACCGTGACCATCGTGTCCAGGCGCGAGACATCGGCGAGGCTCTCGCCGTCCTCGTCGCGGAACTCGAAACTGGCGGCCACGGGGAGCGGCTCGGAAATCCCGGTCGATTCGATCAGCAGGTAGTCGAAGCGCCCCTCGGTCGCCAGGCGGCGCACCTCCAGCAGCAGGTCGTCGCGCAGGGTGCAGCAGATGCAGCCGTTGGACATTTCCACCAGCTTCTCCTCGCCCCGGCGCAGGTCCACGCCCGCTTCCACCAGATCGGCATCGATGTTGACCTCGGACATGTCGTTGACGATCACCGCCACGCGGCGGCCCTCGCGGTTGTTCAGCACATGGTTCAGAAGCGTGGTCTTGCCCGCGCCCAGAAAGCCGGAAAGCACGGTGACGGGAAGGCGGTTATCCTGCACGGGAACGGCTCCTTCTGGTTATGTGATATTATCACATAACGCAGCCCGCCCGCCCCTTCAACCGGCCAAGGCGCGCTTTCACCGCCGCATCCGCGCCAGCAGGTCGGCGGAAATGTATCCGTCCGGCACCAGCCCGTTGGCCGCCTGCCATCCCCGCACCGCCGCATGGGTCGCCGGACCCAGCCGCCCGTCGATTCCAGCGGTGTCGAACCCGGCCGCGTTCAGCAGTCGCTGCAATTCCATCCGCTCCGACAGGTTCAGCGCCCGGTCCCCGCGCGGCCAGCCCGCCACGAACGGCCCCGCCCCGCGCAACCGGTCCGACAGATGCCCCAGCGCAATCACATAGGCATCCGAGACATTGTAGGTCTTGAGCACGTCATAGTTGCCGAAGGCCAGCAGCGCCGGGCCGCCCCGCCCCGCGGGCAGCATCAGCTCCGCCTGCCCTGCGCCCGGCAACGCGCCCGCAGCCGCCGTCACCCCCAACCCGCGCCAGGCGTCCATCCCACGCCGCGTGCCCACGGCGGCAAAATCGAACCCCTCGGGCAGCCGCACCTCCACCGCCCAGGGCTGCCCGCGCGTCCAGCTATTCGCCGCCAGGTAATTCGCCGCCGAGGCCAGCGCATCCGACGGGTCCGCCCCCCAGACATCGCGCCGCCCGTTGCCGGTGAAATCCACCGCATGGTCCAGGTAGCTCGACGGCATGAACTGCGTGTGCCCCATCGCCCCGGCCCAGGACCCGATCATCCGCCCGGGCGTCACCTCGCCCGCCTGCACGATCTTCAGCGCGGCGATCAATTCGCCTTCGAAGAACCCCGCGCGCCGCCCGTCGCGCGCCAGCGTCGCCAGCGTGCTCAGCGTCGGCGTGGTCCCGCGCGCGGCGCCATAGCTGGTTTCCAGCCCCCAGATCGCCACCACCACCTCGGGCGGCACGCCGAACCGCGACTCGATCCGCCGCAAGAGATCGCCATGCCGCGTCATCAACCGCCGCCCCTCGGCGATCCGGCCTGGCGTCACGGCGTTGTCCAGATATTCCCAGACCCGGGTGGAAAACTCGGCCTGCGCCCGGTCCAGCCGCACCGTGCCCGACAGATGCCGCACCCCGCCCATGGCCGCATCAAAGGCCCGCGCCGAGACCCCTTCGGCCAGCGCCCGTCCCCGGAACGCTGCCACCCAGGCCTCGAAACTCGCGCCGCGCGGCGCCGCCGCCACACCCTCGGGACGCGGTTCGGGGCGGGGCGAGCGCTCCACATTGGCGCCCACACACCCCGGCACCAGCATCAGAACCACCAGCACAGCCCGCCACATCACCCTGCCCCTTCCGGATCGCCCAAACCTCTGCCCTCAACCGTGCCCGATCCGGCTTCATCTTGCCACAAATACCCAAACACGCCGGTCGGCCAATGCGCGCCCCGCTCGCATTTTCTTGCCAGAAATACTCCGGAGGAGTCCCGCGCTTGCGCGGGACGGGCGCAGCGCCGCAGACCCCACCTCAACCCCGGAACACCCGCCAGGCCAGCGCCACCCGCGCGAGCGCCGTCACCAGACACAAGCAACCAAACACCCAGGCCAGCGGCGCGAACCACGCCGGAAACAGGCAGAGCGCGACGAAGAACAGGATCGTCTCGGTCCCTTCCAGCAGCCCGCCGGTGAAATAGAGCGTCTTGACCCCGTGGCTGTCGCTGCGCATCCGCGCCTTCTCGGCCAGCACCGCGTAGCCAAGAAACGAGCCCCCGTTGACATAGAAGCTCATCAGCAGGAACGCTCCCGCCGCCCCGTTCTTTCCCGGGTCCAGCAGCACGAAGGCCAGCGGGATCGCAGCATAGAAGACATAGTCCGCGACGATATCGAAGTAGCCACCGAAATCGGTCACGCCGCGGCGGCGCGCCACCGCCCCGTCCAGCCCGTCCGCCAGCCGCGACGCCAGGATCAGCGCCAGCGCCACCACGAAAAGCTCCGCCACGATCGCCCCCGCTGCCGCCAGCCCCAGCACCAGCCCGGCCAGCGTCACCGCATTGGCCGAAACCCCGCGCCGGGCCAGCCGCGCGCCCATGCGGTTCAGCGGCGGATCGATGAAGGGTCGCAGATGACTGTCCAGCATGTCTTTTTCCAGTGGCGGGGGCGCACGCCCCGATGAACACCTTATGTCGCTTCGCATCGGCATGCGAAACGGTTTCGTCCCCGGGTTCACCTTTGCGTGCGTCCTGCAGCAGTTCGCCACTCGGCGCCGTCCGCTGGCGGGAAACACTCTTGTGATCGTCCCGCGCAGCGCTGGCCGGTCGGGCCGCACCTGCGCTAGGGTGCCGCGACCGTAAACCGCGCGACACAAGAACACGCGCGACACGAGGCCGACACGGATGCGCAACTGGATCATCGCGGGCACAGGGGTGGCGCTTCTGGCCCTGGCGGGTTGGGCGGGTTGGCGACATCTTGCGGCCCCCTCGGCGCTGGAGCCTGAAGCCATGGCGGCGCTCTATCGCGCGCCGCTGCCCGCGCCGCAGGGCGGCATGGATGTGTTTCACCTTGGCCACAGCCTGACCGGGCGCGACATGCCTGCCATGGTCGCGCAACTGGCCGCTGCCGCCGGGATCGACGACCACCGCCACCACAGCCAGCTTGGCTGGGGGACCAGCCTGCGCGAGCACTGGGACCCCGATCTGCCCATCAACGGGTTCGAGGTGGAGAACGCCCACCCCCGCTACCGCGATGCCGCCGACGCGCTGGCCGAAGGCGTGGAGGCGCTGGTGCTGACCGAAATGATCGATCTGGCCGACGCCATCCGCTACCACGATACCCCGCGCTATCTGGCCGAGTGGGCCAGAGCCGCGCGCACCGCGAACCCCGAGGCGCGCGTCTACCTGTATGAAACCTGGCACCCGTGGACCGCGGGCGACGATTGGCTGGAACGGCTGGAACAGGACGATCAGGCCCTGTGGGCGGACACGATCCGCGCCCGCGCCATGGCGCTGGACGGGGTGGGCACGGTGCATGTGATCCCCGGCGGGCGGGCGATGGCGGCCTTCGTCCGCACGCTCGAGGCGCAGGGCGGGCTGCCGGGACTGGCCGACCGCTCGGGGCTCTTTGCCTATGCGGTCGACGCCGGCGTGCCGGACGCGCCCGAAGGCGCCATCGACGACATTCACCTGAACGATCTGGGCGCCTATCTGATCGCGCTTGTGCATCTGGCCACGCTTTACCAGATTGATCCGCGCGGCCTGCCTCATGCGCTGGAGCGTCATGACGGCACCGCCGCCGACGCCCCCTCGCCCGAGGCGGCCGCGCTGATGCAGGAAACGGTCTGGAACGTCGTCCGGCAGATCCCGGCCACCGGCGTTGCCGCCGAGTGACATGGAGCCACCGATGCGCCCATCCCTGACGGCCCATTGTGTTGGCCTTTGCCTTGGCGTGCTGCTGGCCCTGGCCGCCGCAGCTTCCGTGGCGGCGCAGGAGGGCACGCGCTCCCCCGCCGCTGCCGGAACCGCGCCCTGGCTGGGGATGAATCTGGCCGTCGCTGCCGACTGGAGCACGCAGGACCCGTTCATCGACAAGATGCGCCTGGGCCGTCGCTGGATCGGTCATCTGCCCGGGCAATGGGGCGGATGGGATCATGACGACCTGCGCGCGGCGGGCGTGCTGGACGCGGAGGGCTGGCCCACCCGCATCCCCCCGGAGCTGGAGGGTATTTCCACGCTGGTGCTGACCGACATACCTGCGGACGCCGCGGTCATGGCGGGGCGCTACCATCTGGCCTATGACGGCACGGGCCGGGTCGAAATCTCGGGCCGGGCCGAAAACGTGATCCCCGGGCGCGGGCGCGCCGCCGGGCAATCGACCTTCGACTACACGCCGGGCGAGGGGCTGGTCATGCTCACCATCCGCGCGAGCGACCCCGACGACCCGGTGCGCAACATCACCGTGGTGCACGAACGCCACCGCGACGCCTTCGAGCGTGGCGAGATCTTCAACCCGGACTGGACCGCGCGACTGGACGGGGTGCGGCTGCTGCGCTTCATGAACTGGGGCGCGACCAACAACAGCACTCTCGCCCGCTGGGAGGACCGGCCGCAGCTCGATGACTATTCCTGGCAGGGCACCGGCATCCCGCTTGAGGTCATGATCCGGCTGGCCAACGAATTGCAGGCCGATCCGTGGTTCACCCTGCCGCATCTGGCCGATGACGATTTCATCCGCCACTTTGCCGAGACCGTGCGCGACATGCTGGACCCCGGCCTGCGCGCCCATATCGAACTGTCGAACGAGGTCTGGAACTGGCAATTCACGCAGGCGCGCTGGGCCGCCGAGGCCGCCAAGGCCCGC
>SKMI01000049.1 GCA_007121115.1 Paracoccaceae bacterium
GCCTTGATCTCCACCAACACCTCCCCCGCCTTCGGCCCATCGAGATTGACCTCCATCACCTCCAGCGGTTTCCCGGCCTCCAAGGCCACGGCAGCACGCGTGCGCATCATCGTCTCCTCCCCGTTGCTGCGACCAGTCTGGGTCAACTCTGCGCGATGGACAAGCCATGCGCTTGCCTGATCGCGACGGTTGGGCGAGGCTTTGTGCCCATCGGGCGCGCAGAATCGAGGAGGTGGCCGTGTCAGTCCTGTCGAAGCGAATGCAGCCCATGGGTGCGGCCACGGTCGTTGCCCTGAGCCTCGCCGCCTGCATGGAGCAGGCCCCCTCGGCGCCGCAGCCCGACATGCCCCCCACCGCTTGTGGCGCCCCCGCGCTGCAAGATCTGGTGGGCGCGCCGCTGCCCGATGGCTTCACCCATGACGGCCCGCTGCGGGTGTTCCGGACCGGCGATGCTCTGACCATGGATTTCAACCCCGAGCGGTTGAACATCGAACGGCATCCGCAGACAGACCGCGTGGTGCGGGTGTTCTGCGGCTGACACGGGCACCAACGCGCGCCCCGCCCCCACCGCGCGGAACAGGCCCCACCAGAGCACGCCACTTGCCTTATTCCCGTCCGGCGCGCCGGAGAGCGCCCCCGAAGCGCCGCCAGAATTCTATCGGGGGGTGGGCTGGGGGCGGCGCTGAGGGGGCGCATTCCCGCGTGACGGCCCGGGCAGCACTGCCCAGGTGTGACGCTCACCACCCTTACCCTTATGGCCCCAGCGCGCTACCTCACGCGCCGCACGCAACGGAGCCCGCCTCATTTCCGCCGACGCCCCCCTCCTGCCCCCCGCCTTTGCGCGCTGGTTTGCCGCCCAGTGCTGGGCGCCGCATCCGCATCAGCTTGACCTGCTGGCGGCGCGCGACGACACGCTGCTGATCGCGCCCACCGGCGGCGGCAAGACGCTGGCGGGGTTCCTGCCCTCGCTCGTGGCGCTGCAAGCGCCGCATGAGGGTCTGCACACCCTCTATGTCTCGCCGCTGAAAGCACTGGCCAATGACATCGCCCGCAACCTCGCTCGCCCGGTGGCCGATCTGGGCCTCGATATCCGGATCGAGGATCGTACCGGCGATACCTCGGCCACCCGCCGCGCGCGGCAGCGCGTGGACCCGCCCCATATCCTGCTGACCACGCCCGAAAGCCTGGCGCTGATGCTGTCCTATGAGGAAGCGCCGCGCATCTTCGCCACCCTGCGCCGGGTGGTGATCGACGAGATCCACGCGCTGGCCGAAAGCAAGCGCGGCGACCAGCTCATGCTCGGCCTCGCCCGCCTCTGCAGCCTTGCGCCGTGCCTGCAGGTCGCGGGCCTCTCGGCCACGGTCGAGGACCCCGCTGCGCTCGCCCGCTTCATGGGCGGTGCCCGGGTGATCGAGGCCCCACCCGGTCCCGCGCCGGATATCGCCATGCTGCCGACCTCCACCCCCGCGCCCTGGGCCGGGGGCGGCGGGCATTACGCGGCGGCCGATGTGATGAAGGCCATCAAGGGTGCCAGCCTGACGCTGGTATTCATCAACACCCGCGCGCAGGCGGAACTTTTCTTCCAGGCGCTCTGGGCCATCAACGACGACAACCTGCCCATCGGCCTGCACCACGGCTCGCTCTCGCGCGAGGCGCGGGCGCGGGCCGAAGCCGCCATGGCCAGCGGCGCCCTGCGGGCCATGGTCTGCACCGGGAGCCTGGACCTCGGCATCGACTGGGGCGACGTGGATCTGGTGATCCAGGTTGGCGCGCCGCATAACGTCAAGCGGCTGGTGCAGCGGATCGGGCGGGCGAACCACCGCTATGACAGCCCCTCGCGCGCGCGGATGGTCCCGGCGAACCGGTTCGAGGTGGTGGAATGCGTGGCTGCTCTGCAGGCTGTGGGCGCGCGCGATCTGGACGGCGCGCCCCGCGCCGATGCGCCGCTCGATGTGCTCTGCCAGCACATCCTGCTGACCGCCTGCGCCGGCCCGTTCGATGCCGAGGCGCTTTATGCCGAGGTGCGCCGCGCCGGGCCTTACGCGGGGCTCAGCCGCGCCGACTTCGACGCCTGCCTCGATTTCACCGCCACCGGGGGCTATGCGCTGCGCGCCTATGACCGCTGGCAGCGGCTGGTCCTGCGCGAGGGTCACTGGCAACTCCGCGACCCGCGCGCCGCGCGGATGATCCGCATGAATATCGGCACCATCACCGACCCGGAAACGCTAAAGGTCCGCCGCCCGGGCAACCGCGCGCCGCTGGGCGAGATCGAGGAGGGTTTCGCCGCCAGCCTGACGCCCGGTGACACCTTCCTGATCGGCGGGCAAACCGTGCGCTACGAGGGGCTGCGCGAGATGGTGGTCGAGGTCACCCCCCAGCCCGCGCGCCAGCCGAAGATCGCGGTGTTCAACGGGATCAAGATGGCGACCTCGGTGCAACTGTCCGCGCGGGTGCAGTCGCTGCTGGGCGAGCCCGCACAATGGGACGCGCTGCCTGGGGACGTGCGCGACTGGCTGGACCTGCAGCGCCGGATTTCCGTGCTGCCCGAACCCGGGACCCTGACCTGCGAGACCTTCCTGCGCGCGGGCCGCGCCTATCTCTGCATCTACGGTTTCGCGGGCCGCAACGCGCATCAGACGCTGGCGCTGCTGGTCACGCGGCGCATGGAGGAGGCGGGGCTTGGGCCGCTGGGATTTGTGGCGACGGATTACGCAGTGCTGATCTGGTCAATGGACCCGGTGGACGCCCCGGCGCCCCTGCTGGCGGCTGAAGGCCTGCGCGCGGGGTTCGACGACTGGCTGGCGGAGAATGCGGTGATGAAGCGCAGTTTTCGGGCCGTGGCGCAGGTGGCGGGGCTTCTGCAGCGCAACCTGCCGGGCCAGCGCAAGAGCGGGAAGCAGGCGACGTTTTCGTCGGACATCCTGTATGACACGCTGCGCCGGTTCGACCCGGAGCACCTGCTCCTGCGCATCACGCGCGAGGCCGCGCAGCACGGGCTGGTGGACTTCGGGCGGATCGAGGCGATGCTGGCCGACCGCCCGCGCATCGTCCATGTCCGCGCGCCGCATGTCACGCCGCTCGCCGCGCCGCTGTTGCTGGAGGCCGGGCGCATCCCCATCCGCGGCCTGGGCGAGGACCGGCTGATCGAGGCCGAAGCCGCGCGGATGATGGCCGAGGCGGGCTTGCACTTCGACGCCGCACCGCCCGATATGGGGGCATGAGGTCTTGTCCATCCGATGGTTTCGGGGGCCTGCGCGCACCCCGCCCGCAC
>SKMI01000243.1 GCA_007121115.1 Paracoccaceae bacterium
ATCCAGCCGCAGGTGGCGCCGCGCTTCATCGGGCTGTGCCTCTACCGCCTCGACATCAATTTCCGCGAATCCGCCGTGATCGGCATCGTCGGCGCGGGCGGGATCGGCGCGACGCTGAACACCGCGCTGTCGCGCTACGACTATGACAGCGCGGCGGCGATCCTGCTGTGCATCATCGCGGTGGTGTTCATCGCTGAATACAGCTCCGGCTTCATCCGCAGAAGGTTCCTCTGATGCCCGTGATCGACACCGACGGCCGCAAGGTCTGGCAGCGCCGCGACCGCGCCGAGCAGTTCCGCATCTGGCTGACCTGGCTGGGCGGTGGCGTACTGTTCATGATCTGCTGGCAGTTCATCAGCGCGCAGACCATCTGGATTTTCGTGCTGGACGCGCCGCAGCAGGCCTGGGACATGGCGCGGCGCATGTCGAACCCGCCGCTGAGCTATTTCGACCGGATCTGGGCGCCGATGTGGGACACCATCAACATCGCCACGCTGGGCACGCTGATCGGGGTCGCGCTGGCCACGCCGCTGGCGTTTCTCGCCGCGTCCAACACCACCCCCAGCGTCTACCTCATTCGCCCCGTCGCGCTGGCGATCATCGTGGCCTCGCGCTCCATCAACTCGCTGATCTGGGCGCTTCTGCTGGTGCTGATCCTTGGCCCCGGGCTGCTGGCGGGGATAATCGCCATCGCGCTGCGCTCCATCGGCTTCATCGGCAAGCTGCTCTACGAAGCGATCGAGGAGATCGACGAGCGCCAGGTCGAGGCGATCCGCGCCACCGGCGCCGCCCCCGCGCAGGTGCTGTCCTACGGGGTCTGGCCGCAGGTGCTGCCGGCGTTCGCAGGGATCAGCGTCTACCGCTGGGACATCAACATCCGCGAGGCGACGATCCTCGGGCTGGTCGGCGCGGGCGGGATCGGCGTGCAACTGCAGGCGTCGGTGAACATGCTCGCCTGGGGGCAGGTGACGGTGATCTTCATCGCCATTCTTGGCACGGTCATCGTCAGCGAATGGGTCTCGGCAAAGGTCCGCCACGCGATCATCTGACTGCGACAATCTGTCATCAAACCGTCATGGCGCTGCGCTAAACGCGGCGCCATGCGAGATACGTCAACACAAGCCACGCCGCGCACACCCGCGCTTATCGCCACCACCATCGGCAAGCGATTCGGCGACACATATGTGCTACGTGGCATCGACCTGACCGTCGCCCCCGGCGAGATCGTCGCCCTCCTTGGCCCCTCGGGCTGCGGCAAGACCACGCTGTTGCGGATCGCGGCGGGTCTCTTGTCGGCGTCCTCGGGGCGGATGGAGATCGCCGGCCGGACCGTGGCCGACGGCGCCGTGCACACGCTCCCGCCCGAGGCACGCGGGATCGGCATGGTGTTTCAGGACTACGCGCTCTGGCCGCATCTGAGCGTGCTGGACAACGTTGCCTTTCCGCTGCGAATGCGCGGCGACAAGCGCGCCGTGCGGAACGAACGCGCGCGCGCGGCGCTGGCGCGGGTGGGGCTGGACCATCTGGCCGACCGCTCGCCGGGTACGCTATCGGGCGGGCAGCAGCAACGCGTGGCGCTGGCGCGCGCCATTGTGGCCGAGCCGCCGCTTGTGCTGTTCGACGAGCCGCTGTCGAACCTCGACCGCGAGTTGCGCGAGAGCCTGGCGCTGGAGATGAGCACGCTGCTGCGCGAGCTTGGCTTGTCGGCAATCTACGTCACCCACGACCAGGCCGAAGCGTTCACCGTCGCCGACAGGGTCGCGATCATGATCGGTGGCGAAATCGCCCAGATCGCCGCGCCGGAAGCCATCTTCGCCGACCCGGCCTCGGTGGATGTGGCGCAGTTCCTCAACATCGGCGCGCTGATCGACGGCGAGATTGCCGAGCGGCAGTTTCGCGGCTCCTCGGCGGCGCTGTCCGTGGAGACGCCGCTGACCAACGGCTACAACGGGCGTGCGAAACTGCTGATCCCGCGCACCGCGGTGCGCGCGGCGCAGGACGGCACCCTGCGGGCGCGCGTCCGGCGCAGCCAGTTTCAGGGCGACCGATACCTGCTGCATCTGGACCTCGGCGCGGGCGCGCACAGCCTTGTCTGCCCGTCCGATGTGCCCGCCACGCAGGGCACCGAAGTCGCGCTGGCGCTGCAGGCCGAGCGGCTGCGCGTCTTCACGACCACCCACTGATACCGGACACGACCAAAGGAAAGGAACCCCGATGTCCCGCAACGCAACGATCGCTGCAACGATCGCCGCAACCCTAGGGCTTGGCGCGACTGCCGCCGACGCCGATACGCTGACCTTCTACACCGCCGGGCCCGGCGGTCTGGCCGACGCGCTGGCCGAGGCGTTCGAGGCCGAGACCGGCACCCGCGTCAACGTGTTCCAGGCCACCACAGGGCAGGTGATGGCACGGCTCGAAGCCGAGGAAGCCAACCCCCAGGCCGATGTCGTGGTCTCGGCAAGCTGGGGCTCGGCCGTGGACATGCACGAGCGCGGGCTGCTGATGGAATACACCTCGCCCAACGCCGAGCAGGTGCCGGATTTCCTCAAGCACAGCCATTACGTGGCGCAGGGCATCTCGGCGCTGGCCATCGCGTGGAACACGCAAAGCGGCACGCCGCGCCCCAGCGAATGGGCCGATCTGGCCGACGAGGCATTCCGCGATCTGGTCACCATGCCCGATCCGGCGCAATCGGGGTCGGCCTTCGATCTGGTGGTGGGGCTGGAAACCGCCATGGGCAACGACGCATGGGACCTGCTGGCCTCGCTGGCCGACAACGGCATGATCGTGCCGGGACCGAACGCGGCGGCGTTGAACCCGGTCCTGCAGGGCGCGGCCGCTGCGGTGTTCGGGGCCGTCGACTACATCTCCTACTCCCGTGCGGCGGACGGCGAGTCGGTCGAGGTGATCGTGCCCGAAAGCGGCACCGTGATCGCCCCGCGCCCGATGTTCATCCTCGAGTCCACCGCGAACCCCGACGCCGCGATGGCCTTCGTTGATTTCGTCCTGTCGGATGCCGGGCAGGCATTGGTGGCCGGCACCTGGATGATGCCCGCCCGCGCCGACGTGGAAGGGTTGCGCCCCGGCGTCAACGACCTGAACGTGATCGAGGTCGACGATGACGCCGCCGCTGCCCGCCGCGACGAGATCATCGCACGGTTCAACGAAACCGTCACCAACCGCTGAAGCGCATACGCAAGAACTGCGGGACCCCGGCCCTTGCGTCGGGG
>SKMI01000213.1 GCA_007121115.1 Paracoccaceae bacterium
GCCGCGCATCCGGTGGGATCGGTGGCCGAGCTTGCGGCGCTGCCGCTGATCCATTTCGACAGCCATGTGGCGGGCTGGACCGACTGGGCAGGCTGGTTCGGGGCGCTGGGCCATGACGGGCCGCTGCGCCACGGCCACCGGGTGAACAACTACCTGATCGCGCTGCAGGCGGCGCGCGATGACATGGGCGCGGTGCTGGGCTGGGTGACCCTGGCGCGCAGCTATCTGGAGGCCGGGCAACTGGTGCCGCTGCTGCCCCACCGGATCGAACCGCAGGAGGATTTCCACGTTACCCTGCACGCCCAGGGGTCGCGCCGCGCGCAACTGGTCTATGACTGGCTTGTGGAAAGCGCCGGGGCGGAATGAGCCGGGGGAGATGGGGCTGGTGTCGGCTTCGCTATCGGTTGGGCTGGCACCTCCGGTACGCCGGCGAGGTTCCGGCGATCGTCAGGGCAGGCGCAGCGCGTCCAGAAACGCCTTGGCCTCCAGAAACGCGCGGCGGCGGGCTTCGGTCATGGTGCGCGCTTCCGCGTCCTCGCCCCATTGCGCGATCTGCCACTCCTCCTCGATCCGCGAAGCAGCCCAGAGCGCGCCGGGTGTGTCGCGGTCCTCGGCCGCCGCGAGCCCGATCACCAGCGATCCGGTGAGCGAAACCAGATCGTGCAGCGCGGTCAGTTCGAAAGCGGACATAGCCGTGACCGGCGCACGCAGGGCATGGAGCGCCTCGGGCGGCTGGGGGTGGTGGATCACGCCCGCGCAGACCGTCAGCCGCGCCTCGAACCGCGCCGCCGCCCAGTCCACCAGCGGGTCCCAGGCCGCGGCCTCAGCGGCGACCAGCCCCTCGGGCGCCTTGGCACGGTAGCAGATCAGGTCCGCATCGCCATAGGCGGCGATCATCGCGGCGACCTCGGCGTGCTGGCCGCGCACCTTGTCGATGGCGGCGTTGGCGGCGCGGGTGGCGGGCATGGCGCCGGGGTCGATCATCTGCTCCTGCGCGCGCCATTCGGTGGCGATCCGGTCTGCCAGCGCGCGGGTAGGGACGGCGAGGGGGGCGCGCGCGGGCGTGCGCACCGGGCGGCCGTCCAGCGCGATGGTAAAGCCATCATCGGCCTGCGCCACTGCGACTTCGGTCCAGAACCGCCGCTTTGCCCAGCCGCTCATGCCGCCTCCCACAATGTGCCCAGCGCGCCCGCCAGCGCGTCGAAGCGATCGATCACCGCCGCCGCGCCCGCCGCGTGCAGGTCGGCGGCCGGGTGATAGCCCCAGCCGACGCCAATCGCCGCCATTCCGGCCGCCCGCGCCATGTCCATGTCGAAGCTGGTATCGCCCACCATCACCGCCTGTGCCGGCTCCACCCCGGTGTCCGCCATTGCACGCGCCAGCATGGACGGGTGCGGCTTGGACGGGTGGTCATCCGCCGTCTGCACGGTGACGAACCGCCCCGCCAGCCCGTGCGCGTCCAGCAGCGCCTCCAGCCCGCGCCGCGACTTGCCGGTGGCGATGCCCAGCAGCACCGCCGGGTCGCGGGCCAGCGCGTCCAGCGTGTTCAGCGCGCCGGGGTAAAGCGGCGCGGTGTCCCGCAACCGCATCCGGAAGAAGGCATCGCGATAGGCCGCCACCAGCGCCGCGCCGTCCGCATCCGGTGCCAGCCGCGCCATGGCCACGGGCAGCGACAGGCCGACGATGCCCAGCACCTGCGCGCGCGGCGGCAGGGGTGCGCCCACCGCATCGAACGCCGCCGCCATGGCGCCCAGGATCAACGCCTGGCTGTCCACCAGCGTGCCGTCCACGTCGAAGACCACAAGCCGCAGGGTCATGGCGGGCCTTCGGCGAAGGGATCTTCGGGCACGTCGTCTTCCATGAATCCCAGCGTTTCCCACGTCCGCGCCATATGCGGCGGAAGCGGGGCGGTCAGGTGCACCTCGGCGCCGGTGATCGGATGCGTGAAGCGCAGGCTGCGGGCGTGCAGGTGCAGCTTGCGGCTGATCACTCCGCCCAGTTGCGCGCCCCAACCGTCGCCCGGGTTGTCCTGCCCTGAGCCGCCGTATTTCCCATCCCCCACGATCGGATGGCCCAGTTCGGCCATATGCGCGCGCAACTGGTGCGTGCGCCCCGTGATCGGCGCCAGCGCCACCCAGGCCGCGCGCTTGCCCAGCGCGTGGAGCACTGCGTAATCGGTGGTGGCGCGCTTGGCGCCGGGGGTGTCGGCGACCGCATCGGGGTGAAGGCAGCGCATCTTCTCGGACCGCGGCCCGCCGGCCTTGACCAGACCGTAGCGGATGGTGCCCATGCGCGGGCTGGGCACGCCCGCGACCACGGCCCAGTAGAGCTTGCGCGTTTCGCGGGCGCGGAACGCCTCGGCCAGACGGCGGGCGACGCGCGGGGTGCGGGCCAGCAGCAGGAGGCCCGAGGTGTCGCGGTCCAGCCGGTGGACCAGCACCGGGCGGTCCTTGTAGTCGAAGGTCAGCGCCGCGCTCAGCCCGTCCACATGGCGCGCGCCCTGTCCGCTGCCGCCCTGACTGGGCAGGCCGGGGGGCTTGTTCAGCGCGATGATGTGCTGATCCTTCCATAGGACGGCGGCCTGGATCATGGCGGCATCGGCGTCGCCCGGTTCTGCGCGGGCGGGTCTGGGCGGTGGGTCAGCGGGGGCGTCCGGCATCGGCGGCAGGCGCACAGCCTGCCCGCCCTCGATCCGTGTGCTTGCCTTCACCCGGCCGCCATCCACGCGGATCTCACCCTTGCGACAGGCCTTTTCCACCCAGCCCTGCGTCAGTTGCGGGAACTGGCGCTTCAACCAGCGGTCCAGCCGCTGGTCGCCGTCATCGGGCGGCACGGTCAGGGTCTGCACGCCGCTCATGGGCGGGGTCCGGTATGGGATGGGGCGCGGGTCATGGCGCCTCCCTTCCCGTGCCGGGCGGGGCTTGTCAAGTTGTCGCCTCAGCCATCCGTGGCGCAGTCTGCCGCGCGGGCGCGGCGGCGGTTGCGGGCGTAGAGCCACGGCGCCAGCACCCGGTCATAGATCACCCCTGTCACCTGCCGCAGGCCCGGCAGCCCCATCAGCCGACCTAGCCAGCACCACCCCGGCAGGCGGCGCCAGAGCGCGAGGAAGGCATCGACCCCATCGAGCAACCGCTCGCCTTCGAGCGCATGGAGCCGCCGCATGGCGCGGTCCCGGTCAAGGCCAAGGTCGGCCAGCGGCGCCTCATGCAGATCGGCAAAGCGCAA
>SKMI01000088.1 GCA_007121115.1 Paracoccaceae bacterium
GCCTTGATCTCCACCAACACCTCCCCCGCCTTCGGCCCATCGAGATTGACCTCCATCACCTCCAGCGGTTTCCCGGCCTCCAAGGCCACGGCAGCACGCGTGCGCATCATCGTCTCCTCCCTGATTATCCTTGCGTGATATCCGGTCTGTATCGTATTTCAAGACAAAGTCTCACCAGACGGATCGATTCGGTCAACATGCATCTGGAGCGCCTGATCAATACCCTGGAAATCATCGCTGTTGCCGGGCGACCGGTTTCGGCATCCGAGGTCCAGAAGGCGACCGGCTACCCCAAACCCACCTGCTACCGGTTGTTGCAGACGCTGCAGGACACCGGCCTGGCCGAGGCGCCCGCAGGCGACGGGCGGGTGGTGATCGGTGAACGGCTCATCCGCATCGCGCTGTTGGGCAAGTCCGATGTCGATGTGCGCCGCGCTGCCGCGCCCCTGCTCAAGGCCGCCGCCGTGCAGTTCAACGAGACCGTGTTCCTGTCGCGGTTCCGCAACGACCAGGTAGAGATCATCCACGCCGAAACGCCGGACGATCCGGCCCGCGCCTATATCCACCCGGGCCTTGGCGTACGTCCGATGCACGCCTGTTCCTGCTCCAAGGCCATCGCCGCCTTTGCCGAGCCCGCGTTTCAGTCCAGCATTATCAACGGCACGCTGAAGGCCTATACCGACCACACCAAGACATCCGACAACGAGTTGCGCGCGGATTTCGAGCGCATCCGGGAACGCGGCTTCGCCGATTGCGACCAGGAGATCGACGTGGGCATCGCCAGCGTCGCCGCGCCCGTGTCCATCGGCAATATCGGTGCGATCTTCAGCGTTGGCGCCGTGGGACCGATCCGGCGGTTCGGTGCCGCGCGCCGCGAGGATATCGGACAACAGCTGATCGAACTGGCCGAGCGCGTGAGCGGTGCCATTCAACTGTGCAACGTGGCCGAGGTTTGAGGAGACCCGGCCTGTTTGTGACGTGACGGAGGAGCACGACCAGCCCGGCCCGGGAGGGGGCCGATTCATTCAAGGGAGGACGCCATGAACCTGAGACCAGACCCGACTTTTCACGCCACCGCGCAGCTTGCCATGCAGGCGCCGGTGGAAACCTATGGCTTTGTGGTGATGCTCAGCCCCGACGGGTCGCAGCCCGACGGGCTGGCCACCGTGGACCTGGACCCGAAGTCCCCCAATTTCGGCAAGGTCGTCAAGACGCTGATCATGCCCAACAAGGGCGATGAGTTCCATCACTTCGGCTGGAATGCCTGCTCGTCGTCGCTGTCGCCGCTTTCGGGGCACGCGTTTCTGGAGCGCCGCTATCTGATCATCCCGGGCATCCGGTCCTCGCGCATCTATGTGATCGATGTGAAGGACCCGATGGAGCCCAAGATCCACAAGACCATCGAACCCGAGGAAGTGCTGGCCAAGACCGGCTATTCGCGCCCGCACACGATCCATTGCGGGCCCGAGGGCATCTATGTCTCGACCCTGGGGGGCGGTGGCGAGGACGGGATGGACGGGCCGCCGGGCATTTTCATCATGGATTGCGAAACTTTCGAGATCATCGGCCGCTATGAAATCGACCGTGGCAAGCAGGACAAGCATTACGATTTCTGGTGGAACCTGCCGCAGGATTACATGGTCAGTTCCGAATGGGGCCTGCCGCCGCAATTCGAGAACGGTCTGGTGCCCGAGGATCTGCTGTCCAACAAATACGGCCATGCGATCCATTTCTGGGACCTGCGCAAGCGCAAGAATATCCAGACCATCGATTTCGGCGAGAACTATCAGATGGCGCTGGAAATCCGCCCCGCGCACGACCCCAAGAAATCGCACGGCTTCTGCGGGGTGGTGGTGGACACGACCAATCTTCAAGGCGCGATCTTTACCTGGTGGCGCGGCGAGGATGGCACCTGGCAGTCGAAAAAGACCATCACCATCGACCCGCGCCCCGAGGACCCGGAAAACCTACCGCCGCTATTGCAGGGCTTCGGCGCCGTGCCGCCGCTGGTCACGGATATCGACCTGAGCCTCGATGACCGGTTCCTTTATGTCGCCTGCTGGGGGCTGGGTGAGATGCATCAATACGATGTCTCGGACCCGATGAACCCCAAACTGACCGGCAAGGTCGAACTCGGTGGGATCGCGCGGGGCACCAAGCACCCGAATGGTGGCGCGTATGTCTTTGGCCCGCAGATGGTCGAGATCAGCCGCGACGGCAAGCGTGTCTACTGGACCAACTCGCTCTATTCCACCTGGGATGAGCAGTTCTATCCAGGCCATGAAGGCGGTCAGATGGTCATGGCGCATGTCGGCGAGAATGGCGGTCTGACACTGGACAAGGATTTCTGCGTCACCTTCCCCGAAGGCTACCGCGCGCATCAGATCCGGCTGGAAGGGGGCGACTGTTCCACGGACAGCTTCTGCTATCCCAACGTCTGAATGGAACTGGATGCAACAACGCTGACGGCGCTTTGGGGCGCCGTCATCCTTTCGGGCGTCTATCACGGCGTCAACCCGGGCATGGGCTGGCCGCTGGCGGTGTCTGCGGGGCTGATGGAAGGGCGGCACCGGGCCATGGGGCACGCAATCGTGGCGCTGGCCATCGGGCATCTGCTGGCGATGCTGGCGATCCTGCTGCCGTTTTCGATGATGACGGTGCTGATTGACTGGGAAACCGAGTTGCGGCTCGGCGCGGGCGCGCTGGTGGCGACCATGGGGCTCTATCTGCTGGTCAACCGCCGCCATCCGCGGTTTCTGGCGCGGGTGGCGCCGTCGCGGCTGGTGCTGTGGTCGTTTCTGGCGGCCATGGCGCATGGGGCGGGGCTGATGCTGGTGCCGATCTACCTGGGCATCTGCCAGGCCGATCTGGGCGATGCGGGGCACGAGGCCGCGCGCGACCTGATGGGGCAGAACGTGGCCTCGGCCTTTGTCGTGGCCTTTGCCCACACACTTGCGATGACCCTCGCAGGGGGCGCAATCGCCGTGGCGATATACTTCTATTTCGGGCTGAAATTCCTGTCCCGCAGTTGGTTCAACCTCGATGTGGTCTGGGCCTGCAGCCTGATCCTGGTCGGAGCCGTCGGCATCTATCTTGCCCTCCACGGGCATTGAGGGCGCCAGAGCGTGGTGGTTCCGACAGGGCGATCGCACGGATGGTCAGTCATGCGCGCCCGGATCGTCCCAACGCCAAGCGAGAACCCGGTGCGGTTGCTGGCAA
>SKMI01000124.1 GCA_007121115.1 Paracoccaceae bacterium
GCCAAGGGCGGGCTGGCGGCGCTGACGCGGGCGTTGGCCATGGAGTTCGGCCCGCGCGGCGTGCTCGTCAACGGGATCGCGCCGGGGTATTTCGCCACCGAAACCAACGCCGCCATGGTCGGGGACCCGGCGGTGCAGGCCTTCGTCGAGACCCGCATTCCCCTGCGCCGCTGGGGCCGCCCCGACGAGATCGGCGGCGCGGCGGTGTTCCTGGCCTCGGACGCCGCCAGCTATGTCAACGGCCATGTGCTGACCGTGGACGCGGGACTGTCGGTGTCGTTCTGAAAGACGACTGCTTAACTCGGCTGAACGACAGAATGGAGGGCAGCGCCTGCCTGGGTCGGCGCTGTTGCGCGGCGCTTCCACTGACGCGGCGCTTGAACAATTCCAGACCTCACGAATGGTCGATACGTTTGAAGCGCCTGCCGGGGGGCAGGCAGGCGCTGCCCGGCGTTGCCGCCGGGCGGGGCGCTGGTTGCGGTGGTGCGTATACAGACGTCGTCCTCGCGACACGCTCCAAGGGCGTTCTGCGCGGGCAGAATCATGTAGTGCACAGACCGAACCGATCAGGCTGATGCTCGATCACGCCGCCGATTGCAGCAGCCGGGCCATTTCGCGGCGGTGAAACGCCGCATCCGATTCGCCCTCGGCGGGGCCGCGCGACAGGGCGCGGGCGAGGGCGAAGAAGCCTTCGCCCGGCAGCCCGTCGCGGCCCCGGCTGACGGCGCGGGCCGCTATGAAGGGGCGCCCGGCGGCGGCATCCTCGCGCATGGTGTGTTCCAGCGCGCGGGTCACGCGGTTGATCGACCCCGGCGCCCAGAGCCCGAGGCCACGGGCCAGCGCGCCATAGGTCACGGGAATGTCTGTGGGCGCCAAGCCCTCCAGGTGAGCGCGCACCCGCCTGGCCAACTCGCGCTCGGACCGCGCGGCGTCATCGGTCACGCGCGGGGGCGGCACCTCGCGCGCGGCGCCATCCGCGTCGATTTCCGCCGCCCAGGCGCGGGTGGCGCTGCGCAGGACGACCCGCGCCTTGCCCGCGTGCGTCCCCTCGCCGGATTCGGTCACGCCCACCACATCGCCGCTGCGGAGCCCTTCGCGCAGGCCTTCGGGCGTCAGGCCCAGGCGCGGGGCCAGGTATTCGGGGTCCACCACGACCTGCCCGTCCTGCCAGCTCAGCGTGCCGGGCGGCAGGGGGCGGTTGAATGCCGGGCTGGAGACGGGCGAGGGACCATCGCTGCGGGCGTAGAACGGCGATGTGCCCGCATCATGGTCGGTCACATCGACGATGCCTTCGATCTGCGGCAGGGCGGCGCGCAGCATCCGCTCCACCCCGTCGCGCAGGGTCGCCGAGGACGCCGCGCAGCCCTGACAACCGCCGGACATGCGCAGATAGACCGAGTTTTCGGATACCCGCTCTGCGGCGATATGCCCGCCATGGGCGGCGATGGCGGGGTTGATCTCGCGCTCCAGCAGCCCTTGCACGGCGGACAGGAGCGCGGTGTCGGGGTCTTCCTTTGTCGGCGCGCCCAGCGGCTGGTCGGTGGCGCCCAGCACGTCGCGAACCGCGGCGGCGATGGCGGGTTTCAGCGCGGCCCAGTCGTGCGCTTCGTCCTTGCCGATCCAGATGCTTTCCCCCGCCACCTCGACCCGCTCCACACCGTCGATGGCAAACAGCGCGCGGGCCAGCGGCGCGTCACCTTCGGGGTCAAGCGGCCCTTTCGCGCCCTCCTGCACCGGCGCGTCCAGCACGAAGGCCATGGCGTTCGCGTCCTGCACGGACGCCTGCGCGCGGATGCGGCGCCGGGTGGGATCAAGAGCGGAATCGGGGGCGGGGTCAGACATCTTCCATCTCGGTGCTGGTCATGGCGCGCAGGGATTTCAGCGTGTAGATGCCGGTGTCGTGGCCGTCGGAAAAGGCCATGCCCAGCGCGTAATTCCCCACGCTCCAGACCCGCGTCAGGTCGATGTCGAAAGCCACGGTGGCCGGGTCCAGCAGGCGTGCGCCCGTCATCTCGTCCCGGCACTTGGCGCAGGGGCAGGCGATGCGCAGGTCTCGCGCGCCGAGGGTCTGCTTCGCGCCATCGGTCCAGGTGAGCGTCAGGCGCCCCGGTGCATGGTCGAGCGCGGCCAGCCGATCAGGGGCGCCGCCTTCGGTCACTGGCGCGGGCGCGGGCTTGCCCTGCGCCTCGCTCACCGTCCAGCGGAAGGGGGTGGCGAGGCCGGTGTTCCCGGTGTCCTTGCCCGAAAGCGCCGCCGCGATCTGGCGATAGGCTTCGGCCGCCGGGCCATCGGGTGCGGCTTTCAGGAGCGGCGTGCCCTCGTCGCCGCAATCCACCACCGCCGGGTCCAGCGGCACCTTGCCCAGGAACGGGACGCCCAGTTCCTGCGCGATCGCCTCGCCCCCGCCCTGGTGGAAGATATGGGTGACGGTGCCGCATGACGGGCAGGTGAAGCCGCTCATGTTCTCGATCACGCCAAGGATCGGCACCTTGACCTGCTCCATCATCCGCAGGCCGCGGCGCGCGATCTTCAGGCTCACGTCCTGCGGCGTGCTGACCACCACGGCGCCCGCGAGCGGGAACGCCTGCGCCAAGGTCAACTGGATGTCGCCGGTGCCGGGGGGCAGGTCCAGGAGCAGGATTTCGGTGTCGCCCCAGTCGACCTGCCGGACGAAGGATTGCAGGTATTTCGTCACCATCGGCCCGCGCAGGATGGCGGGGCTGTCGTCATCGGTGATCATGCCCATGGAGATCACCTTGATCCCGTGCGCCACGGCGGGTTCGATCATCCCATCCGGCGTCATGGCGGGTTTGCCCGCGGGCACGCCCAGGATGCCCGGGATCGAGGGGCCATAGATATCGGCGTCCACAATGCCCACGCGCAGCCCGGCCTCGGTCATGGCGACGGCGATGTTTGCGGTGACGGTGGATTTGCCCACGCCGCCCTTGCCGCTGCTGACCGCGATCATGCGCGGTGGGTTGGGGTGCGGGTCGTTCGGGGCCATGCGGGTCTCCTGCAGTCACGTCGGGGCAGGCGTGGGCATTCGCCCGGTGTCGCCATTGCCTGCCCTAAAGGTATCGTCTCGAAATTACCCGGCAAGCCCCCTGCAGGGCGGCGGTGCGTCATGATGGTGCCGCGCGCCAACGGCAAGGGTCGCCCGCACGGCTTGACGGAAAGAAGCGCCCCCTCGGCGGGCCTCCCGCCCACCC
>SKMI01000110.1 GCA_007121115.1 Paracoccaceae bacterium
GCCGCGAACATCACCATCGACGCGCGCCGTCTGGGCCAGGCCAATGCGCGGGTCGATCTGGTTTCTATCGGCGCCATCGGTCTGGGCGGCAGCAGCGCGATTGCCCGCGACGATGCGCGGGTCGAGGTGCACATGGGCCGCGCGCAGCTGACCACGCCGGGGGCGCTGAACGTTAACGCGATCAATGCGGGCGGGTTGCATGCGTTTTCCTACGCGCTGGTCGGCGGGGCTATCGGCGGCGGTGTGAACGCCGCGGCCTCGCGCCGTCAGGGCGTCGTGCGGCTGCGCGGGGTGAACACGCGCATCGAGGCGGGCAGCGTGAACATGCTGGCCACCGACAACACGCCGGACGGCGCCCCGGCGCTGATCTACGCGCGCACCGGCTCCACCAGCTTTGGCGGCGTGACCGTGGGCGGTGCCACCACCCGTGCGATCAACCGCTCGGACGTGCGCACGGATATCACCTTCGCGCAGGCCAATGTGTCGGGCAATGCCCGCTTCGTCACGTCGAACGCGAGCGTGGTCGAGTATCGCTCGGTCGGGACCACGATTTCGGCGGTCGGGGTGGGCATGTCCTCGTCCCGACTGGATGATGACGCCACGGCCGAAACCTGGCTGACCTTCAACACCAATGAAGCGCAGATCGGCGGCACCCTGACGGCGCTTGCGCTGGGCAGTGCCGATCTGACCGGCGAGGCGATTTCCGGACGCGGCGGGCTGGTTTCCGCCTATGCCGCCCGGCAGCGGTTGTTCACCAACAACCTGACCCATGTGCGGCTGGGCGGTAATGCCGGGATCAACGCGGGCGCGCTGGTGGTGCGCAGCGAACGTGATATCGCCTTCGACACCACGATCGATGCGAAATCGGTCAGCGGGATTGGCGCGGGCAGGGTGCGGTTGCGCAACCGGCTCACGAACGAAAACCTGATCGACCTGCTGACCCATGTCGAGGCGGGCGACATGGTGGTCACGGCAGGCGCCAATGTCACTAAATCCGCCCCGGGCGACTACTCCGGCCGCACCTTCGGGGTCGGCGTCCTGGGCACGCGCGAGGCGCTGCGCTCGGAAACGGTGGTCCGGCACCGGGCCGATATCCAGCTTGCCGAAGGGGTGAACCTGCGGCAGGTTTCGAACGCGCCGCGCCCGCAGGACAACACCGGCGGCGTGCGGTTCGGCATTCGCAACAATTTCGCCCTGAGCGACCGGCTGACCGCCGACATCGGTGGGGGCGTCACCCTGCCGCGCCTGCTCAGCACCATCGATATCCGCGGCGTGAGCGACACCAACGAAAACGCCCCCGCACTGTCCCGCATCGGGATCGCGGGGCGGATCGATTCGGTGGGCGACGTGACGCTGGCGGTGCGCTCGGATGCCGACCTGAACACCGAAGGCTTCATCCGCACCTATGGTCTGGCCGGTCGGTCGCGGATCGATGCGATTGCCGATTATCGGGCCGAGAACCTGGTCACCGTCGCCACCACCGGCAACGTGATCAGCCGCCGGGGCGATGTGAACCTGCTGGCGGGCCGTGACCTGGCGGGCGAGGGGCAGATCGACATCTACGCCGAAGGCCGGATGCTGAACCGCACCGCCGTGCCCCTCAACCGCAAACCGGATGTCGAGGCGCGGGTCACCCAGACCAACACCGTCTTCATCGCGCCCGTCCGCATCGGCCCCGAAGGCAATATTTTCGGCGGGCAGGCGCGCGCGGCGGGGGATGTGAACATCATCACCACCGAAGGGCAGGTCGATGCCTATGCCTTCGGTTCGTCCATCGATGCCTACCGCGAGGTCGCGCAGGCCGTGGGGAACTTCTTTGGCGGGCTGGTGGGTGCCGACGAAATCTCGCTCGAACGGACCTCGGGTGAAACGGTGGTCGTCGGCAATGTGGGTGCCTGGATCGAAGGGCGGGTCGAGGCCGGGGCCTTTGGCGCGCAGCGGATGACCGTCAACTACGGCTTCGGCGGGCGCAACCAGTTCAACACCACCGAAGTGGCGCATCTGAGCATCACGGCGGATGAGGATTTCGAATACAGCGTCGAATTCGGTGTCGAGATCGCCGAGCAGTTCGGGAACATCATCGCCGGGCTGGAAGCGCAGCTTGAGCAGGTGGCCGCCGACAGCGAGGTCGCGCAGGATCTGCAAATCCAGATCGACGGCATTCAGGCGCGGCTGAACCGGTTGCAATCGGGTGGCGGCAACCTGGTCACCGATTTCATCTATATCGAGGACGTGCAGGCCCGGGCGGGCAATGTGAACGTGATCGGCGACTACCTGATCGGCGAGGGGTTGGTGCAGGCCAACGGCGACGCGCTGATCGAGTTCATCAACAACACGCACCTGAGCCTGGACATCAATTCGATGACCATTCCGTTCCAGGAAGCGGGCGAGGTGCGGTTCAACGGCATTCCCGTCGCCAACCTGACCGAGCTGCGCGAGCGCGGCGGCGACCGCCAGGGGTTCGTGTTCATCCCCTCGGCGGTCGACATCATCGCCAACACCACCCGCGACACCCCACCGCGCATTCTGGTCAACAACAGCTTCATCCAGACCGCCGACCGGCCGACCGCCGATATCTTCGTGCGCGGCGATATCGACAACCTGATGGGCAACGTCAACCTGCGGACCGAGGATGGCGACATCTATGTGCTGGGCGGCAATGTCCGGGCGCGCAACATCTTCGTCGACTCGGGCGGGGATTTCTTCCTGGCGCCGTCGCAAAGCGTGGCGTCGCTGGTTTCCAACCCCTATTCCACGAATTTCGAGTTCTTCCGGAACTTCGAGGAATATCAGGAATTTGTGGACGAATTATACGGCGGGATCGACAGCGTTGCAGCGCGGAACGCATGGGTCGGCTCCGGCCGCAGCGACCCGGACCCGTCGGACTATGCGGTAGAAGCGCCCGAGGGGATGCTGCTGGCGCTGGGCGAGATCTTTGTCTACGCCAACACCATCAACGTCGATGGCACCATCAAGTCCGGTGTCACCGACTGGTCGCTGGATATCGAACCGGCCATCGACCCGTTCATCACCACCGAACTGAGTCAGGGCCTGATCCCGCTTTACAGCCCGCCGCGCGGGGCGTCCTCGGGCGGCGGCACGAACCCGGACGGCACCTATGACGGGCTCAACCCGCCGACCCCGTTCCCGGGCGATGACTATATCA